>DAOVJF010000438.1 GCA_030673355.1 Planctomycetota bacterium
AGTAAAATCAACTATTTCAAGTTGCGTTTCATACATCCGGGACCGATATCTGCCATTAGCGGAAATATCCTCATCGAGCAGGTCAGTTGGATTGGTTATATTCTCCACTTCAAACGAGGGTAGGATTGCATCGCGGATTATCATTTCCGGAAATCTCCCAACCTTGAGTGGCCATCCAGGGATCATAAATTCAGAGCCTACATACTGAGTGTTTCCATCGCCGGCCCATTCAACCTGGTAGAGGGTGCCGTCATCGGTGAAAAATTTATTAAGGCTGGTGCAATTGATTCCCGCGACATCGTTGTCTATGGAGTAGACGCCATATAATTTTGAACCTGTTAAATTAATGTACCTTGCAGCAAAAATCGGTTCCCCATTCCGACCGGCGTCGTTTATGATCCTCTCAACCCCAATTCTGTTGTTATGGTCGGTAACCTTCACCAGCATAAAAATAATCACTGCAAAAAAAATAAGGATCGCAATAATTATTTTGGTTCTTCTCAACCCTGAAAGCTCCGGGATTATCTGGATTGAAGATCGCATAAGTTTCAGTTGGGATTTAGATAATAACAAAATTATTCGGGGGACACCTGATTCTGCCTTGAGTTGTAATAGAAGATTGGATCATCACTATGGCAAAATTAGGTGTCCCCTTCCAATCACCCCTTCCTCTCATCCCTTCCCACCTTTACTCGATTATCATCAACGGTTGATTCTCCAGGACATTCTGCATCTCTTCAACAAGAATTTCCTTCACAACCCCTGTAACAGGAGACTGCACATCGTTCATCATTTTCATCGCTTCCATCTTGCAGACAATGTCGCCACTCAAAACCGAGTCGCCGACTTTAACCGCAATTTCTATAATCTGGCCTGGGAGGTGTGCGGTGATTTCCCCCGATCTAAGGGTTTTGGATGCTGATGGTTTCTTTGGCGAGAGGTGTTCGAGCGCGCTGGAGCGTTTCCCGGCAGTATCCGATGGAGGCCGGATTTTTTGCCGATCCGGGACAGCCGTTGATCTGGTTTCCGAACCGGATCCGGCGGCAGTTGCGACAACCGGTTTAAAATCAAGCGCGCCATCACCATTGACAATCTTGACCTGGAATTCCCAGCCGTCCACATCCACGGTCGCGGTATTCCCGGCAATGCTTTTTACCGTGACGGTGTACGTATTCCCATTAACAACTATCTGGTAACGCTGCATATTACTTCCTCATGGCCACCTGTTAAGCCGCCATTTGCCGTAAGCCGGTTTCCATCCCGCAAGTTTACCCCACCCGTCGCGCGTTTGAAATCCGGTTCCGGAGAAGTTCATCCTGCTGCGCGAACTACCTGTCCAGGGAGCCTCACTCAGGCGTTCCGGACGCTGCCTCTCCACCGATCCGGATTCAACCGCCAGTGCAAGCGCGACCCCGATCGCGGCGGCCACCGATCCATCGCGGATCGACTTCGGTAGCCGTCCGTCCTTATTGTCAGGATTAATATTTCCCGGATTTACCATACGTTTATCTCAGTCGCCCATTTATTCAGAGTGGGATATTCCCGTGTTTCTTCTGGGGATTCTGATCTCGTTTCGTTTTGATAATGTTGTATGTCCTGATGATATGCTGGCGGGTTTCCGATGGTTTAATGACCTTATCTATGTACCCTTTCGAAGCCGCGATATAAGGTGTCGCGAAGAGACGGTTGTAATCTCTGATCAGTTCTTCGCGTTTCGCGTCAGGATCATCGGCTTCCTTTATTTCATTCCGGTTGATTAAATTCACCGCGCCCTGTGAACCCATTACCGCGATTTCCGCTGTAGGCCACGCAATTACGGAATCCGCCCTCAGGTGCCTGGAATTCATCGCGCAGTACGCTCCGCCATATGCCTTGCGGGTGATCACAGTCATTTTAGGGACAGTCGCTTCGGCGAACGCGTATATCAGCTTGGCCCCGTTGCGAATTATCCCGCCATGCTCCTGGTTTACGCCCGGAAGGAATCCGGGGATATCCTCAAGCACAAGAAGCGGGACATTAAACGCGTCGCAGAACCGGACAAACCTCGCGCCCTTGATGCTGGAATTGATGTCGAGACACCCGGCGAGATGGTTGGGCTGGTTCGCGATAATGCCGAAAGAATATCCACCCATTCGCGCGAATCCGACAATTATATTTCTCGCCCAGTGTTCATGGACCTGGTAGAAATCACCATTGTCGACAATAAGGCGAATAACATCGGTCATGTCATACGGCAGATTTGGATCGTCGGGGATGATCTCATCGAGCGATAATTCAGTTCGATCGGAGGGATCGTTAGTGGGGATAAATGGCGGGGCTTCAAGGTTATTCGATGGTATGAAACCGAGGAGCCTTTTGATGCTGTCAAGGCATTCCTCGTCATTCTCCGTTTCGAAATGCGCTACTCCGCTGATTTCATTGTGAACCGCGGCTCCTCCGAGCGATTCAAAATCGATATCCTCATGCGTGACAGCCTTGATGATAGCAGGCCCGGTTATAAACATCCGCGATGACCCGCTCACCATGTAGATAAAATCCGTGATAGCGGGTGAATAAACAGCGCCCCCCGCGCATGGGCCCATGATCGCGCTGATCTGTGGAACAACACCGCTCGCCATGACATTCTTGAGGAAGATATCCGCGTACCCCGCCAGCGCACCGACCCCTTCCTGTATTCTCGCGCCGCCGGAATCGTTAAGTCCGATAACCGGCAGGCCATTTTTCATTCCGATATCGTTTATCTTACAAATCTTGGACGCGAACATGTTCCCGAGTGAACCGCCGATAATCGTGAAATCCTGGCTGAAAATCGCGACCGGGCGTCCATCGATCGTGCCGGTACCCGTAACCACGCCGTCCCCGTACGGGCGATTTTTGAACATGTCATAGTCATGGCACTCGTGCCGCACGAATTTATCGACTTCCTCGAAACTCCCGGGGTCGAGAAGATATTCAATACGTTCCCGGGCGGTCCATTTACCGGACGAGTGCTGTTTGTCGAT
>DAOVJF010000430.1 GCA_030673355.1 Planctomycetota bacterium
CAGCGAGAATTCCGGCTCTTCTTATCAATGGCGGATCGGGTATCGCTGTCGGAATGGCGACAAACATCCCGCCGCATAATCTCGGCGAAGTGGTAGATGCCCACATCAGGTTAATCGAAAATCCCGGGTGTACGATTGAAGAATTGATGGAAGTGCTGCCGGGTCCGGATTTCCCAACGGGGTCCAATATCTACGGATTGAAGGGAATAAAGCAGGCTTATGAAACCGGTCGCGGGGCGATCGATGTTTACGCGAAAGCGATGACCGAAGAGATTGGGGACGGCAAAAACCAGATCGTAATCACCGAGCTTCCTTACCAGGTTAAGAAAGCCGATCTTATCGAAAAAATTGCGAGGCTGGTAAAGGACGGAACGGTCGAGGGTATCCAGGATTTGCGCGATGAGTCGGACCGTACCGGAATGCGGATAGTAATTGTAATTAAAAAGGAATATATACCAAATAACATCCTCAAGAACCTGTTCAAAAAGACAGCCCTTCATTCCAGGTTCAATGTGATAATGCTCGCTCTTATCGGTAATGAGCCCAAGGTTTTTACACTCAAGGAAGCCCTGGAAGCTTACCGCGACCATCGTATAAATGTCATTACACGCCGGACTAAATTCGAACTGAAAGAAGCCAGGGCACGCCAGCACAAGGTCGAGGGCCTTCTCAAAGCCCTCGATATCATCGATGAAGTAATAGCGACAATCCGGAGCAGTCAAAACGCCACAGAAGCCAGGAGCCGGTTAATCGAGGAACTCGAATTCACACAGATCCAGGCCCAGGAGATCCTGGACATGCGCCTGCAGCGGCTTACGAACCTTGAATTAACCAGGCTCCAGAAGGAAATGGAGGAACTTGCTAATTCGATAAAGCGTTACGAGGAGATTCTCGCGGATAAAAAAGAGGTCCTGGATATCATTAAAAGCGACCTTCTGGAGCTCAAGAAAAAATATAACGATGAACGCCGGACACTTATACATCCGACTGAAATTGAGATTGGCCAGGAAGAACTTATCCCTCGAACCAAGATCATTATTTCATTGACTGAAACCGGGTACATAAAGCGTATCCCCGTTAAAACATACAAAACCCAGCACCGCGGCGGACGGGGTGTCCGTGGAATGAGCACCAAGGAAACCGACCATGTCGAGAGCATCAGGGTGACAACCACGCATCACACCCTCTTGTTCTTCACCAATACCGGGCGGGTTTTTGGACTCAAGGCCTACCGTGTTCCGAAATATGACCGTAACGCCCGTGGCCTCCCGATCAATAACCTGATCAGCCTCCAGCCCGAGGAACGAACTGTGGCTGTACTTCCGATCGATTCGTTCGACCAGGAAGGCTACATTTTCATGGCAACGAACAGGGGTACGGTAAAGAAGACGGCGCTTAAGGAATACGCGTTTATACCATCGACAGGGAAAATCGCGCTCGGGCTTGATGAGGGTGACAACCTGGAATGGATCAGGGTCACGAAGGGCGATGACGATGTGATCCTCGCGACCAGGCAGGGCAAATCGATCCGATTCAAGGAAACCGATGTTCGTCCGATGGGCCGTACCGCGCGTGGTGTAAGGGGAATCAGGCTCGGACGCGATGATGAAGTGGTGGATATGGTCACTGTCGAGGAGGGCAGGGACCTTCTGCTAATCACCGAGGGGGGCTATGGAAAACGTACTGTGTTCAGTGAATTTACATGTCAGAAACGGGGCGGATCGGGACTCATTATCGCGAGGGTGACGAAGAAAACGGGTAAAGTACTCAACATATTGTGTGCCGCGCCTGAAGATGAACTCCTGTTAATGAGCCAGCAGGGAATCATGATCCGGAGCAAGGTTAACACAATCAGCAGGATCGGTCGCGCGACCCAGGGGGTAAGGGTTATGAACCTTGACAAGGACGATCAGGTGGCATCATGCGCGCTGGTTATTAAAAAAGAAGACCTGCACGAAGAAGAAAATGAGAATGATATTACCGGAACAGCCTGATGGGAGAACCGGACACGAATTAATGCAAGTATCGATTACAAGTAAACTGAAATGGCGACGAGAAATATGAAAAATAACAACAGAGACATCGAACGGGACATGTTTCCTATGAGCGATAAAAAGCCCGTGATATCGAGTAACAAAAATCCTAAGCTTAAAGAAACAAGTAATTCTAATAGCAGTTACGAGGCCAGCGATATCAAGGTACTGAAGGGGCTTGATGCGGTACGGCGTCGACCGGCTATGTACATCGGCTCGACCGGTGAGAAGGGCCTTCACCATCTTATATGGGAGGTTGTGGATAATTCCATCGATGAGGCGATGGCAGGGGCGGCCACAAAGGTCCTGGTCACCTTAAATGAGGACGGGAAGAGTGTGACGGTTATCGATGATGGCCGGGGTATACCGGTCGAAAATCACCCGATAGAGAAACGTCCCGCGGTTGAAGTGGTGATGACGATCCTTCATGCGGGCGGGAAGTTTGAAGGGACAGGTTATAAGGTATCGGGCGGATTACATGGCGTCGGCGTAAGTGTAGTAAATGCGCTTTCGGCATGGTGCGAGGTCGAAGTCAGCCGGGACGGGCATGTCTGGCAACAGAGGTACGAGCGCGGGAAGGTGGCAAGCGACTTAAAGAAAATTAAAACCACTAATAAAACCGGGACCAAGGTTACTTTTTATCCCGACTTCGAGAAAATTTTCGAGGAGATACCATACGATTTCGATAAGGTGTCAAGAAGGCTTCGCGAGCTTGCCTACCTGAATGCCGGTTTGAGAATCCAGCTTACCGATCTCCGGGACGGTGCGAAGAGAGAGGAGGAATTCTGCTACTCGGGCGGTATCTCGGCATACGTCGAGCACATCAATTCCAAGCACAATGTCCTTTTCAACAAACCGTTTCATTTTGTTCGGGAAGTAGTGGACGAAACCGGGAATCCTGTAATCATCGAGGCTGCCCTCCACCCAAACTGGGTAACGACCACCTGTTCAGTTTCGTCCACAACATAGATCGCCCCCGAGAGGATAAAGATAATGATAACGATCAAACCGATTAATATTTTGACTTTCATCTCTCAGCCCCCTTCGCC
>DAOVJF010000288.1 GCA_030673355.1 Planctomycetota bacterium
GGCCGTCCGCGGTACAGCAGGCCGGCGTCCTGCGCTACGGGATTTAGTACTTTATCAACAGCCCCTCACGGTCAGGCTACTGTTGTTATTACAAACTACAGTAGCCTGACCGTGAGGGAGGACTCAATACTTTTTATTCAGATCCCTCTTATTATCAGCCAGCCACTATCCGCCTTATTTCTTCGATGCGCCCTCAAGGAAGGGTTTTATGAGATCGATCGGGAGCGGGAAGATTGTGGTTGAATTTTTCTCTGCCGCGACCTCGACCAATGTCTGAAGGTATCTCAACTGCAGTGTAGTATCGTTCTGGCTCATGACATCCGCGGCTTCCTTCAATTTCTGCGACGCCTGGAATTCACCTTCGGCCGCAATGACCTTCGCCCGACGTTCACGCTCGGCCTCAGCCTGTTTCGCCATCGCGCGTTTCATTGTCTCAGGAAGCTCAACGTCCTTGATCTCGACCATGGTGACCTTGATTCCCCAGGGATCGGTCTGGGTATCGATGATCGACTGGAGGGTCTGGTTGATTTTTTCACGGCTTGACAGAAGTTCATCCAGCTCGTGCTCACCGAGAACCGATCGCAGGGTTGTCTGCGCGATCTGGCTCGTCGCCAGGTTGTAATTCCGTACGTTGTTGATAGCTTTGTTCGGGTCGAGAACCTGGTAGTAGATAACCGCGTTAACCCTGATGGTTACGTTATCACGGGTGATGACCTCCTGTGATGGGACATCGAGTGTAATGATGCGGATATCGACTTTCCGGACAGTCTGAAACACCGGGACAACAAAAACGATCCCGGGTCCACGTACACCCTGAAACCTTCCCAGTGTATACAGGACGATTCGCTCGAACTGGTAGGCGATCTTAATGAACCAGCTGATGACGAAAAGGATTGCGATAATTAGGATTATTATTTGGATGATTCCTTCCATTGGTATTTCTCCTGTTCAGAAAATTATTAACAGATATTTTTACAGCAGTGATATGTATCCGATCCTGTATGATTAAATTTTCGGATTTCCGATCAAATCAATTTTTGTGACCACAAGAAATTTGTCCTTGACCCCGGTAACTCTTACATCATCACCCACGTTCGCATTCCCGTGTTCACATATCGCATTCCAGTACGCACCCGCGATGTAAACCTTGCCACGCTGGTGAGGGGTACAATCTTTTTTTACCGTACCAACCTCACCAATCAAATCGTCTGCAGGCTCGTAATGCCCCTTGATTGAAAAATACTCCTTGAACATCCAGACAGCCAGAAAAATTGAGCCGATCAGGAATATTCCCAGACCGACCTGGAGCCAAATTGAAAATTGTGCGAACCACCAGGACATAATGACCTCCGGTACTGCATAAGATACACTAAATCAGATTTAATCTCCACCCACAAGACCATACAGATGGGAGACATTGCAGATTATGGAAAGTTGCGTATACAACGATGTTAAACCTGGATTTCGACTTACCGGGATATTTCGTTGAGACTTGATGCCAGCCTTTCCTGAATCCTTACGTAAAACGGCGCGTATGCGGTTGATTCTCACATATATCCGGAGAATCACAAGTATTTAATCCTGCATCAAACCACAGATTCAAGGGGGTGTGCGTCCGGGACCATAACAGGTTGGTGGATTTTAATATATTAATGATTAAAAATTAAGTAGCTGTAAGTTAAAAAACATGATATCTTTATAGTATTGCCCATCCCAAGCTGGAGGAACGTATTATGTTTTCTCGAATCCTCTTAACATTTCTTATCATTATTGGTCTGCTTTTCTCTTTACTGGCGTGCGGACGTGGATCCGACGTAAATACCCCGGCCCCAATAACCGATTCAAAATTAACGGCATCAAGCATCAACGAACGGATGCTCTGGGGCATATGGGATATTACAATCGACGGTATTACAGGAGATGTAGATATCGTTCAGTCCCGCACAGCAACATTCACAGCAAACATAACACGGCTTATCCAACCCCCTGCATATCCGATGAGCCTTCTGCAAGTCATAATGAATATTCCTGAATCGGATATCCACGCTGGAAAACTGGTATTCGATCTTGGCCTGAGCCATCCACTGCTGAATGACCTCAGGTTCAGGGCATTCGACTGCCGGGGAATAATAATGGCCATGGGAGGAAATGTGGGAATTTACGACCCATCTGTCTTCTACCCGACCTCATCCCAAACGCACATGATCAACCCCGACGGGCACTCAAGATGGTGGAACCAGATTGAATTTACCACATACGAAACTATCTTTGGATACACTGAAGGCGTGCTTGCCCACAAGAATTTCACTTCAACAAGCACGCTGAATCCTTACAAGCTGCATACACCATCACTCGAACCCGCTCAACCTGTCTACCAGATGAACCTGGACGACAGGGCGACATTCCCGGTCTCAACTTTGCCTCTTTTCCGAACCTACAAGATGCAGTTTGATATATCCTCGTTTCCGGTATTCGGTTTCAAGTATTGTTTCGATGTAAGCTGGGCGTTGCCGGATGAGTCTTATTATCCTATTTTCCCTGTAGAAGCGTATCCCCCGGAGGCGAACTGCCAGGAAGCGTATTACTTACGAATCGAAGAATTCGAGGAGATCCCGTACTACGTCGATGAATGGGTCGGCGGTGGTGATCTCCAGTTCCTCCTGACAATCGGCGACTGGCAGGCTATGGGTGGAAATGTACTCAATGAAATATCCCATGTCTGGATCGAATCGCCAACCCTGTTCGGTATTCCGATCGATGTCCGCGACACGATGGAATTTGTCGAAAGTACTCATGACACAATGGCAACATACAGGATATACATTGAGGACATGCTCCCGTCCGCACTCGAAGGCCAGCAGATTCTCATAACGGTGGAGAGCGCTGATCCGGATACATATGCACCGCAAATCGGTGGCCCGGGTCCGTGGATATATCCCGACTCACCACTCGCCGCATACTATTTCGCAGATGTGCCGGTAACAAACCTCACACCGGATGGTGATTACGCTTACGTGTATTTCGTTCCTGACTGGTGCGCGACAATGCGTACACAGTGTACAGAGAACCAGCAGGGAGATCCCAATACATCGGGCAACCAGCCACTTATAGCTAATATGATGAAACAGAATATTGATGGATATTACAACGATTACACCCATGTACAGGTCTGGGAAGGGAAGTTCGGTGGAACCGCGGGACAGAGTAGCGCTGCGCTCCAGCATACATGCACCAGTCTCGGTTATTCGTTCGCGCGAACTTATAACCCCTATTTCGATCCAGCGAACAGCCGTGTAGTACTGGTTATCGGATTGTCAATACCCCTTGGCCCACCAGATCCTCCATTCACGAATGAGGAAGCCATCGATATGAAGGAATTCATCGAGAACGGTGGAATCCTGATCTTCATGTGCGAGGCAAGTACGTATTTCTGGGTACAGGGATTCGATGAACTCTTCGACTGGCTCGGCATGTTAATGCAGTACGGCGGCGGAGCCACACCCGAATTCGGAAACGGTTTCACGGAAAACATCACATGGCACTGGATGACCGACGGGATTGAGTTGTACCACTATTATTCAGTCGGCCAGTGGCTGACAGAGGACCC
This sequence comes from Planctomycetota bacterium, assembly GCA_030673355.1. Taxonomy (GTDB): domain Bacteria; phylum JAJVIF01; class JAJVIF01; order JAPKYR01; family JAPKYR01; genus JAPKYR01. The sequence continues at coordinate 3,608 of DAOVJF010000288.1, forward strand.
GCACGTTCTTACTCTTGTGGAAACGGAGTTTGACGAGAAACTGATTTTAATCTATCCTCTTCCGTTGGAATAATAAAAAAAAGAAACCTTCCTGCCAGGAAGGACCTACCAGAAAAATTTTGGCCCGGGACTCTCCCCGGGCTTTTCTTTTAACCGGTCAGGTTTCCCAGACACCGTCGGCCCATTCTTCATCAAGGGACTTTCGGACGTCTTATTAAGAAATGTATAAATATTATCTAGCCGAAAGCTAAATTATGTGATATGTAATTAATAGTACACATCACAAGCTGGAGGAATGTATTATGCTTTATCGAGTCCCCTTTGTATTTCTTATTATGATTGGTTTGCTTTTCTCTTCACTGGCGTGCGGACGTGGATCCGACGTAAATACCCCGGCCCCCATAGCCGATTCAAAATTAACGGCATCAGGCATCAACGAACGGATGCTCTGGGGTAGTTGGGATATTACTATCGACGGTATTACAGGAGATGTAGATATCGTTCAGTCCCGCACAGCAACATTCACAGCAAATATAACACGACTTATTCAACCACCTGCATATCCGATTAACCTAGTAAAAGTCATACTGAATATTCCTGAATCGGATTTCGTCGCTGGAAAACTGGTATTCGATCTTGGCCTCAGCCATCCACTGTTGGATGACCTCAGGTTCAGGGCATTCGACTGCCGGGGAATAATTATGGCCAGGGGAGGGAACGTGGGAATTTATGACCCATCTGTTGTCTACCCGACCTCATCCCAAACGCGCATGATCAACCCCGACGGGCACACAAGATGGTGGAACCAGATTGAATTCACCACATACGAAACTATCTTTGGATACACTGAAGGTATGTTTGCCCACCATGGATTCACTTCAACAAGCACGCTGAATCCTTACAAGCTGCATACACCATCACTCGAACCCGCTCAACCTGTCTACCAGATGA
>DAOVJF010000439.1 GCA_030673355.1 Planctomycetota bacterium
CGATTAGTAATTTCGGGGACAAGGCATTTTTCCCTTGATACATGATGGTAAAGTCAAGTTTATCACTGGAGAAAAATGGCATGTCCCCCGAGATCTATACATTTCAAGTAGAATTGGTCTCAATCTGTAAACTCACTTTTTATGCATGCGATCTTCCGCGATCCCACGGGCCATGTGGTAATAATCCAGAATCCGCATCTGGCTGAGGTGCCTGGTGCGAATCGGCGCGACCGCGTCAATTTCCCCGATCAAATCCTGGTCGGACTCGAACTCAATTCCATATTTATCGGGATTCTCACCGTATTCACTTCCATAGAGCGGATGGAAAATATGGAATCCGAGTGTCGATGCCGGCAGGCTGCTCGCATAATCGAGTGTTAATTGAATGTCGTCCTCTGTCTCTTCGGGTAATCCGATCATAAACGAGCAGTGTACCTGAACCCCGAGGTCTTCCGCGATTTCTATTATTTCCCGGGTTTTAGCGAGATCGTGGGTACGGTTAATCATTTTTAGAATCCGTTCGGAGCCGGATTCCAGCCCGAGGAATAATCCTGTCAAACCGGATTCAACATATATCCGAAGATCATCCACGGTAAGAAGCTCGGGACGCATACTAGCCCCCCACTTCATCCCGAGATTGGATTCCCTGACTAGCTCCGCGATTTTTAAAGATCGCGACGGGATCATATTGAATGTATCATCGGAGAAACTTACGCGTTCAATTACCCATGTATCGTTAAGGTACCGCATCTCGGTAACGACCCGTTCGGGAGTATGCGCCCTGTAACGGTGGCCCCAGTAGGCTGCCGATGCACAGTACGGACACCTGAATCTGCACCCTCGCGATGTCATCAGACGCGGTAAATATTTTTCGGGAAATCCGGGCAGTAACGAGAAATCGGGTATCGGCAGCGAATCCAGATTTTCGATATATTTATAATTCCGCCTATCCGGAAGCGATGGTATATTTCCGGTGAGAAGATTCCCGAGCTGTGCTTCAATTACATTGTCCCATCCGCCGGCGATGAATAAATTTACCAGTTCAGGAAAGGACGCCTCGAATTCACCAATCGCGACAGCATCGACATACCGGTTACTTAGTAGCGTGCCCGATCGGACAGATGCTTGGATACCTCCAAAAATCACCGGGACATCACTCCAGAGCGACTTAATTCCAGCCGCGATATCAAGCCCTGTCCTCTCAGTAAAAGAAAATGGAAGGCTGATTCCGATTAAGTCCGGTTTAAATTTATTAACAATCTCGATGGTTTCGGAAACCGTTAAAGCCAGCGAGTATGAATCGACGATCTCGACATCGGCAAGATTTTTAACCATTGTGGCAAGCCCAATCAATCCAAGCGGAAGGCCGTTCGGGTCGGGAGTATCCCGGTTTGGGGCTGGTGGTGATATAAGAACGATTCCGGTCAATGTTTTGATCCTTGATGTGTGTCCAATTATCTCATAGAATGGGATGGATCAACCGGGTGCGTGCATATTATTGAGTAAAAGGCATTAAAAATAATAAAGTAGCCTTTCGAAAGAGGAATCCTGGAATGAAAATCTCACGAAAAATCAAGAGAAACAATTTTCTTTGGATCTTATTAATTCTGATTGCCGCTATACTGATTTTTATTACCGGATGTCCCGGGAATTCGGGTGGAGACGAGGACGAGGATGGTACTTCCAGGGAAACAGGAATTACCGACGATCATCCCGGTGATAACAGTGATCTAAATAATTCAAGCCAACCCGGGGTCGATGACAGCATGGAAGATGTAGTGGAGGTCGGAAGAGATGGAAGTAACAGCGAATCGGAAGATGATGAAGCGGTTGAAGACGATGATAATACGTCTGGAGGCGGCCCTGTGACAGGATTTCAACCTACCGAGAACGAACCCCTTGCCCCCCCGGCGGAAGACGCCCTGGGAGTCGATGACGCCCAGGATGGTGAATTGTCGCTCAAGGTCAGCCTGTCAGGGACGGGCGACCAAACAGGGCTTCAGGACGATATCACGGTCCCGGTCGATGACAGGCTGGATGTCCAGTGTTCGATTGTAAATATGACCGGGGAACCGGTTGAATTTTCATTTATTACCGGCCAGAAACTCGATATCCTGGTATCGGATTCCCGAGGGGTACCGGTCTACCAATGGTCGGAGAACCGGCGATTCGCTCAGATTCTCAGCACAATTCTTCTCGAACACGGTGAAATCTGGTCGCATGAGCTGACAATCCCGATCGGAGACGACGGCCTTGCGCCGGGAGTATATTTATTTCAGGTAAAGGTTACAGGTCTCCCGGAATTGAATGCGATCGCTGATAAGGTCGAAATAACCCGCTAAATAACAACATTAAGGCAGTCCCCCCTTTTAATAAACATTCAATTAAATTTCTTTATATAAATAACGAGTTGCTATTCGATCCGGATAGTATAAAAGGCACGAAAAATGTATTAATTAAAAAAACCTTGATCATGGCTAATGTTAATACCTTAAATACTAACGAACTGATCGACCTGATCGCGGAGAATATTTCCCGGAAGGCCGACTGGCGAGAAGGTTTCTGCGAACTGCTCAATCATATCGGCAGCAGGCTCGCTACCCGAACCTGTTATATCAGGCTGTACCATTACATCTCAAATCGATACCTCGACCTGGTTTCATCGCATAGTTATGAAAAAAACCCGGTAGTGGACGATGTATTCGAGCAGTTGGCAGCCGATCGCCAGCCTGTGGCGCTTCCGGCCGAATATGCGGACTATCTTACAGACGGTTTGCAGTATTCGGTTGTGGGAATCCCGTTCTTAAAGAACGGAGAGTATCTTGGAGGCATGGTGCTGGCAGGCAGCGAAGGTGCGGGCATACGAGCGGTCCATTTTCACGAACTCCTTACATTCGCGCCGTATTTAATACCACTTTTCGAAAGCGCCGTACTTCGGGAAATACTTCTATCCAATTACCTCGAAGCAATTGAGACTCTCGCTGTGGCCCTGGAAGCGAAG
>DAOVJF010000027.1 GCA_030673355.1 Planctomycetota bacterium
CGGAGTCCGGAAGCATATCGAAATACAGAAACGCCTGGAGAGAGAGGTCAGGGATCTTGAATTGAAGCTGATTTCAGGACAGGGCGGAACGTTCGAAGATTTCACAGCGGGTGACATTAAAGCCAGGATTTATCCATTGCAAACTCTCGCGCCCGATGCGGTCGCGAAATTGCTTGATAAAGCAGTGGAGGAGGATCGGATTCACATCGCGTTCGCGGTCACCGACCATGATGGCAAGGGAACCCTGATGATCCGCTGTTCTGACGAAGCTATAAAAGCCGGACTTCATGCCGGGAATTTCGTGAAGAAGGTCGCGGGTGCCATGGGGGGCCGTGGCGGTGGAAAACCTTCATTCGCCCGTGGCGGCGTGGACGCATCCCGCTACGAAGAAGGCTCTCTGGCATACCGCGGTGTTTTAACAGAACTTTGATTAAGAATATATAATCCCCTTAGCGAAACCCCCTATGCGGTCGGCACAATAAGATGTCTTAATTTTGAACCAGGCTTAATTCCAGATCCACCCGCTCGAACCTTCCCGGACGGACCCGCACCACCGTCTCCTCCCCGAACGGTGCACCTCGCGCATTCAGGTAAACAAGACGATATGTCCCCTGCCTTAGCCCCCGAATCGTAAAATGCCCGGTCTGGTTACATCGCTCCTGGGCAATCATTATACCTTCCTCGTCCAAAGCCTGAACTGTACCGAACGCCTGCGGGTTGCCGTCGATATAAACAGTACCCGAGATAGATCCCAGCGCTTCACCCCAGGCGCTGTCAACAAATTCAGATACTATTCCTGAACCCGAATCATCCCCGTTATCTTCTCCCGCAGACTCCGGACACCCGACCAGGGACAATAACAGAATGGCGGAAAAAATATAAATGAAATATTTCAGGACTATAAACCGTATTTTCATTATTCAAATCCTCCATGGGTCCGAGCTGGACGATCGCGGTTACAGTTATTAGATTATAACATTACCGGTTGGGTTCGTTTGGATTCAGATAAAATGAGCGGTAAGTCCCTGGTAATTTCCTGTTATAATACACCACATGAATAAACAATATTTACTTCAGATAGCTGATTTCTGGAAGACACGGATACTCCTTACGGCCGTCGAACTGGAAATATTACCGCTACTGCAGTCCCCTTCTACAGCTTCGAATATCGCCAGAGCTAAAGACCTCGATACTGGGGCTACAGAACGCCTGCTGGATGCTCTTGTCGCTTTGGAAATTCTCCACAAGACCGATAATGATTATGAAATCACCCATCACTTCAAGAAAGAACTTGGGGATGGCGTGCATTCCATTATCGGGATGCTCAGGCACCGGCTTCACCTGTGGAATTCCTGGTCCATGCTGAGCGAAATTGTCAGGTCCGGAAAATGCTACTACGAATTAAAGGGTTCATATGATGAGCGTGGTGAAAATCTTGTCGATTTCATCCGCGCGATGGCTGCGTCCGGAGTAAATATTGCGGAAGAAACATTAATCGCGCTGGACCTTGAGGCTTTCGGCGGAGTGGGGGATGTCGATTCGGTTCTCGATATCGGTGGAGGGCCGGCGATCTTCGCGATTGAATTCTGCAAAGCCCTTCCTGGAATCAGGATGGTAATTCTCGACCGTCCGGGCGTAAAAGAAATCGCGGCGGAATTTCTTGAGAACTCTCCTTATAAGGACGAAATTTCATTTATTGATGGCGATGTGCTGACAGTCGATAATGCGGATGTTATCGGTGAAACAGGAGATAAAAAATTCGATATTGTTTTCGCATCTAACCTGATTCATTCGATGTCCCCTGATGAGGTTAGGGAACTTTTACGCCGGATGGCTAGATGGGCCAATCCCGGCGGGCAAATCGTATTGAAGGATTTCTACCTCGAGGACAATCGAACGCACCCCTCGCGTTCAGCTTTATTCGATATCAATATGCTCACGAATACCCCGGAAGGAAAGAGTTACACATGGTCGGAAGTCGAAACCATGATGAATTACCTTGTGAATGAAAATGGCGGGAAAGTGGTTAAGAAAACCAGTCATGTGTACCTTAGCGATGGTTTTTCCGGGATTATTGTCGCTGATTTGAATGGATGAAAATCTCAAGGTGTCTGTAGAAACAGTATCAGAGCCCTGAATGTCAATGAGGGGTGTACCAACCGGAATCTGAAACCTGGCATACCCCTCATTGAACCCGCATGATCCCGTATCAAAACCCGTTCCAAAATCCGTATCAAAACCCGTTCCAAAATCCGTATCAAAACCCGTTCCAAAATCCGTATCAAAATCCGTATCAAAATCCGTATCAGAGCCCTGAATGTCAATGAGGGGTGTACCAACCGGAATCTGAAACCTGGCATACCCCTCATTAACATTCGGGGCTCTGTTACAGACGTATCGGTCGGCATTCTTTATAGATCTGGTGAATTCCGCAGGTCAGGCACCTGGATTCATTGCAGTCGGGGACTGTAATTTCATCGAGCGCGCGATGCCAGTCCTCCTTTAACCAGTCCTTATCGACCCCGCACGACAGGTGATCCCATGGCAGAATCTCGTCGATATCCCGTCCGCCGTAATACTCTTCAGGCACAATCCCCGTTTCCACGAAAGCATCGTTCCAGAGATCGGGGTCGCACCGGTCGCCCCACGCGTCGAACCTGGCTCCCAGGCTGTATGCTTTCTCTATGGCATTAGCCAGTCGACGGTCTCCGCGCGCCATGATGCCCTCGACCCAGCTTGCTCCTGAATCATGGTATGAATATTCCACTCCCTTGATGCGGCGGAGTTCGGTGAGAAGTTTCTGCTTGCGGTTCAATTCTTCACGGGTATTCATCGGTGCCCACTGAAACGGGGTGTGCGATTTGGGGACAAAACTCGATACGCTGACTTTGATTTTCAAATTCCCGATCTCCGTCCTGCCTTCTTTTTTCAATTTCCTGGCTAAACCGCGTATCCGTCCGACAAGGTCGACAATCCCCAGCACATCCTCATCGGTCTCGGTAGGAAGGCCGATCATGAAATAGAGCTTGATTAAATTCCATCCCGATTCAAGCGTACTGGTTACCGCCATCTCGATATCTTCATCGGTTACCTCCTTGTTGATTACAGCCCTTAATCGCGGCATGGCGGCTTCGGGCGCGATCGTAATTCCGCCTTTCCTGCTCGATTTCAAGAGCCCCAGCAATTCAGGCCCAAGTGCGGCAACCCTGTTGGACGGGAGGGTTATTCTCAGGTGAAAATCCCTTTTTTTAGCCTGCATCCGCCCGATGAATTCCTTGAGACCGGGGTAATCGGTTGCGGACAATGCAAGGAAACTCTGCTCCTGCAGTCCGGTGTGATCAAGCAATTTTTCAGCCTGGTCGACAATTCGATCGACCGACCTTTCCCGGTACGGACGGTAAATCATCCCGGCGTTACAGAACCTGCATCCATGTGTGCATCCGCGGACCGGTTCGATCGTCACCCGACTTGATACTCCCTGCATATGAGGCGTCGGCGGATCGAGCACCCATGCTGAATTCTCAAGGTCCGTGACCAATGCTTTTTGAATGACTTCAGGACCGCCGGCAGTGTTCTTGATACCCGTTATAAATCCCCGGCCATCGCGGTGAATTTCAAAATGGCCCGGGACATAGACGCCCTGTATCGGTACCGATCCTCCTGCTCCCCCCCAGGCATCCAGAATTTCAGATTTTACCGCCTTTTCACGTTCAGGATTCCCCCGTGCGGAATCAATTTCGTCACGTCTTTTTAAAATCTCATCCGCCATCTCAAGCACAGCTTCCTCGCCATCCCCAAGGAGAACCGCGTCGACAAATCCAGCGATCGGTTCGGGATTGAACACAGCCGGACCGCCCGCGATCACAAGCGGTAATCCCCGGTCCTTCGCACGAAGCGGAAGGCCCGCGAGGTCGATTACCTGGAGAAGGTTTGTGTAGCTCAATTCGTGGGCCAGCGATACCCCGATAACATCGAAACGGTGAGCCGGATGGTAACTTTCCAGTGAGTAAAGCGGCATACCGGCCTCACGCATTAATTTTTCCATATCCGGCCACAGCGAATACGCGCGCTCGGCGAGTATGTCATCCTGGGAATTGAGAATTTCCTGGATAAGGCGGTGACCGAGATTCCCGACCGCGATTTCATAGACATCCGGGAAAACAATTAAAATCCGGGCTCTCGCTTTGTCCCAGTCTTTTTTCCGAATCCCAATTTCCCCCGCGAAATACCGTCCCGGTTTGCCTACATGCGGGAGAATGTCATCGAGACGTTTTCGAATGACATCCGGTGAAATTTCATTTTCATTGCTTGCCACGGTTACACATTATACAGAAACGGGAGCCATTACGGGATGACAGCCCGTATCATCGCGTGTTAAAATGCTCCGTCAATAAATAACCTGAATACCGATGCCAGAAACCATTGAATTAATCATTCTTTTTATTGCCATCGCCATGGGCGCGGTTGGCCAGATCGCCATGAAAGCCGGTATGAACCGTGTTATGGAGAAATCCGGCGGTGATCTCGGCCCGATCATCAAGGCCCTTCCCAGGATCTTCACCGATATCTTTGTCCTTGCCGGGGTAACTATTTATGTGTTGTCGACAGTGCTCTGGTTGTGGGTTCTTTCGAAAGTGCCACTCTCGTTCGCTTACCCGTGTATCAGCATCAGTTATATCATCATCATTATTGCAGGGAAGTGGGTATTTAAAGAACGGATCGATAAATGGAAAATCGCGGCGATCGTGCTGATCCTGTTCGGGGTCGCGGCGTTAGGATTGAGTGAAATATAATGGCCTCCACTCCCGAAACGGCAGGGAAAACAGCATCAATTGCGTTGGTAATTTTCATCATCGCGATGGTGTTCCTGGCGGGGGTTGGGCAATTATTCATTAAATATGGCGTGAACCAGGTCACCGACCAGGTCGGTCATTTCCCAACCGACCCGGTGGGATTCATTAAACTTGTATTCTCCTGGCCGGTATTCACGGGACTGTGCATCTATTTCTTCTTCGGTGTGGCTTGGTTGAAAATACTCGCCGATGTGCCGGTGAGCTTTGCGTTCCCCTTTCTTGCGATCAGTTATATCGTGATAATTATTGGAAGCTACATGTTCCTTGGCGAGAACATAAACACCCTCAAACTTTTCGCTATTGTGCTCATAATTATGGGTGTAATCTGCCTCTCCCGTTCCGATACAACCCAGGCCGCAACGTAAATAATATTATGATGTCCGGTTCTCCCCACTACCCTGTCACAGGGCAAATTCCGCCTTCCATGGCTTTTTTAATCGGATCCAACCAGACTTAAAAAATGGGCTCTTGTTAGGATATGTTTAATTTAACTTTAATTATATAGCCTCTGTACAGGCGATTCTAATTTGATTGTATGTGTAAAGTACTGAATCTTTTGGAGTTAAAGTGTCCGAATCAAATAACTTATCCCTGCTTCTGGCATCGAACAATGATTCGCTCGCAAACGAATTAATTGATGCCGGCTTAAATATCTCTCGCAGTAGCGACGGTTTCGAGACTATCCGCATGGCTATAGAATCGAACCCCGACGCTGTAATCCTTGACTGTAGTAACAATGGGCTTCCACCTCCTTCCGTGGCAATCTGGTTAAAACTGAACCCATCGACTCATTCACTCCCGGTCATAGGTTTAAACGGAGGTGAAATGTTCTGGCAGGAGGCTGTGATCGATGCGGAAATTCCGTATGGCGATTCAATCGACAATCTTGTCTCGATCACAAAAGAACTGGTCAGGAATAAACGTGTGCTCAGTGATCAGGATAAAAACGAGATAATTCAGAATTTTGATCCTCTGGATATAACCCTGGACCTGATTTCAACCTACCGGGAACGTCTCGGGCTGGCAAGTGCCATGATCGAGCTCGCAAGCCTTCAGCATGACCTTGGCGATTTCGAATACACGATTAAGTCAATTCTCGAGGTAACCGGACATGCAATTGGGAGCAAGCTGGTAGCCCTTACCCTTATTCGAGGGCGTTCGCATTATATCCTGGTGCGCGACCACGATTCCTGCGATTCAGATCTGGTAAAACTCGAGGATTATTCCTTATCGAGACTAAACGAGTATATGGACAAACCGGTTGAAATTGACGACCAACTGGTTTTTGGACGCCGCAAGGTTAATAAAAATGCCGGGAATCCTGAGATTGAATGTAATTTTTTCGGGCATCCGATTTATTCAAGCGGTAAAACCCTCGGCTACCTGTCAGGCATATGCAAAAGCGATCATGCCACACAACATCTATATGACGGACTGCTTTCCGACCTGACCACACAAATCGCGCTTTTACTTGTTAACACCGAACTGATCGAAACACACGACAGCTATGTAGGTGAACTTTCGAAGGTGCTTCGAGCGGTCGTTGAGGTTTCAAGTATCAGCCCCCTGTCGGAAACCACATCGAAGAGCTTTCTCCTTCAGTTTCTCCTCATCGTTCTCGAACTCTGTAACACAAACAAGGGTTGCGTAATTCTTTACGATTCGGAAAGTGAGGAGATTGAAGATGTCGCCGCGCTCGGGGTGGATGAAAATGAGATCCTCTCGTCACGGATGGACCTTGGGAAGAGCCTTATAGAAACCCTGCCGGAGTTGCCGAAATCGGAAGTGCATATCGACTCCGCAACTCTGGGACACGGAAGAATATCCAGGCTTGTTGTGCCGCTTGCCGCCGGTGAGAAAATTATGGGCGGACTGGTCGTTCTTGGGTTCCCGGTCAATTTAAGTCCCAGGATCATCAAGTCGGTTACCACACTGGCGACGCTGGCAGGATATTTCCTCGATAATCGCGCCCTCCATCAACACAGTATAAAAACATCGATTATAGAGGACCAACTAAAGTTCGCAAGGGAAATTCAACTGGAAATGCTGCCCGACGGTAATCCCGGGTACCCCGGTTACGATATTTTTGGATGCAGTATTCCCGCTAAAGAGGTGGGAGGAGATTTCTTCGATTACCTCTGGCAGGACGGTCTACTGGGTATTGCGGTCGCGGACGTGTGTGGAAAAAGCATACCCGCAAGCCTCTTAATGACAATGACACGTGCTCTCGTGCTCTCGGCATCCGAGTCTCACGATCATCCCAACGAGGTCATGCAGTCGGTTAATGCACTGCTCACCCGGATAATTACCCGGGGTAAATTCGTGACAGGTTCGTTACTTTATATCTCTGAGGATAATATCGATTACGCATCCGCTGGACATCAGCCTCTTCTTGTTTACCGCGCCGCAAGTGATGAATTTGAAGAGATTGATCCCGATGGAGTAGCACTTGGAATTGTTGGGCATATGGATTTTGAACACGTCAATTTCAAGATGAACGGCGGGGATATTGCCCTGATGTTCACTGACGGGCTTAACGAGGCAATGGACCCGAAGCGCAAGCAGTTCGGATACGAGAATATACACACTATTATCCGGTCAAATTCGGCAAAAGGGGCGCAGGAGATTGTGGATACATTGTTTAATGCCATCAGGATCCATGCCGGTGGCTTAGATCAGTTCGACGATACCACTATCGTGATTATAAAAAAAATCAAAGAAGGGAATGAATAGAAATGGCTGCTACCAAAACATCAAAGAAAACAATCAGGAAAACTACAACTCGAAAAAGTACCGGGATTAAGAAATCGACAACGGTTAAGACTGTCGGAAAAAAATCCCGCATTAAAAAAACTACTTCAGGAACCAGGGCAAAATCATCCAATAAAATAATTACAGCGACCCGCCCTGATGTTCCCGGGCTTCCGGAACAGGATAATTGCCCGGTTGGGAATGTGCTCAACACCGAAACAACTCCTGGTACCATTCCGGCGTTGCCGATAGGGCCTGGACCACGCACCGACATTTCGATCGAGGGGATCGCATCAGGGATTTCGAGCACTGACACTGACTTCGGAAAAGGGCCGGAGCTGGATACCGGGACAACCTCACAGGAAACCCCGGTTACGGCGATTCTCCCGGATGGTGGTTTCGATATCAGCCGTAAGGTCCTTGCCCGAATCGCTTCACTGGCCGCGGGTGAGATCGATGGTCTCCTCCCTCCGCGCAACGATGCGATTATTAAATTGATCGATTCCATGCATGGACGCACCGATGGCATAAAGGTCAATATCGGGTCGACGGAGGCCGCGGTCGATATGCATATCCGTGTGCAATATGGAATCCATATCCCCGATGTGACCGAACGCCTTCGCGAAAACATCACCAGGCGTATCCATCAAATGACCGGTCTCAAGGTGACGGAAATAAATATAAGGGTCCAGGATGTGACAACGGCGGATGATCCACAGCCTGAAATAACTGCCGATGATCGGCATGCAACCGCTTTGTAGCATCAAGCCGGGTTGAAACCAATCGAGGGCGAACAAGCAGTTTGTTATGGATAAATTTACTAAAATACGCAGCATCGGTTCAAGCTGGATCTCAATCCTGAGATCCAGTAAGAACAGCATGCTTTTCATAATGGTGATCGCCTGTTTTTCCCTGCTGTTGTATTCAAGTATCGTTTACTTCTCAACAACCAACCGGGTCATGGAACGGCAGGTTACTAACCTTGCCATTTCAAGCCTGGTCGCGACTCTCAGCAACGTCTATCCTTCAACGATAAACAGTTACTCCGCCGGTTCCAGCAATATTGAGATTATTGAATCCCTGCAGAATCCTGCAGCCGATCACACCAACCCTGATAATTTCATCCCTTTCATCCTGAACTCGAGATCGGAAATCATCGGTGGAAGTGATCTTCCCGATCGTATGGAGACCGACCTGGTGAAGGTTTTAAGTGCGGACCCTTTCTCCCGGAACCGCTTCCCGCTGGGTGATGAATATGCCGATTCATACATTGTGCAATCGGGCCGGGGTCTGTTTGTTGCAGTAGTCTCACCGGTTACCGAATCCGGCGTGCGGATCGGTTTGCTGCGCGATATCAAATACCTGCTTTCCTTCGCAGGGAACATCGAACGTGCTCTTATCGGTTACATGGTCCTGGCTTATCTGGTGTTTATGGTTCTTCTCGTCATTGTGCTGAGGATTATCACAAAGCCCCTGGTAACCCTCACCGCTGCCGCAGAGCGTTATGCAAAAGGGGATTTTGATTTCACTGTGGCTGTCCAAACCGGTGTCACTGAAATGATAATTCTTACCGACGCGTTCAATCGCATGGGAGAAGAGCTTAAACTCCAGCATCAATCGCTCGAGGCGTATTCCAACAAGCTTGTCGAAGCGAATCGCAAGGTGAGTTCGGTAGTTGAAAAACTCAGCATCCGGAATTCTGAACAACAGGTGATGATCGAAGCATCCCTTAAGGCCAATAAGCTCGCAACGTCCAATGACGTGGTCAGGATGATGATGGAGCTGCTGAGGGATAATCTCAATCTGGAACACCTTGTTTATTTCCTTGAAAATGAAGATGGAGAATTAATTCCAACGGCTTATCCATGGCTGCCTGATCCAGACATGAATACGATAGATGAAAAAACTTTTAATGCGGTAAAAACCTGCCTGGATACGCTCGAACCACAAATTGTCCCCGCTGTCCAGGAGGGAGCGTTCCACCTTGGTAATTTAAGCGACAAACTCTATATTCCTGTCTCAAATATACTTGGCAGACTGGGGGTTCTTGAACTCACTTCCGACAGTGGAAAATCATTCGATCCTGAGACTCAACAGTTCTGCATGCATTTTATTACCCACATGGAAGTAATTATCAGGAATAAATCCCTGTACCATGAAACAATTCGAAGGAGCCACGAACTCGAACGAATCAACCAGATATCTCAGGCAATTTCTGGAAAGCTTGATATGGAGCCGCTTATCAGGGATGTTGTCGAACACACACAGAGTACTATCAAGGCCGATTGTGCCTTCGTGGGGCTTATCGTGAGGTCCAGGCTTGAAATTATGCATATACAGCCCGATGTACCGGGTATCGAATCCTGGGCCGTGGATATTGATGAGAATAATATTATTTCCACTATCGTGAATTCGGCTCAGGAACTGCTTGTCAGCGATATCCATGATAACGAGGATTACATCGATGAAATAAATGGCCCTTTCATCAAAGCTAATAAATTTAATTCAATTATTGGGTGTCCGATTCTCAACAAGGGCCAGGTTACCGGTGTTATCTGTGGATTTTCCCACAAAACCAACGCGTTCACGTCAAACGACGCCTATTTCCTTGGCCTCCTGGCAAGCCAGGTTGCCATCGCACTGGAGAATGCCAGGTTGTTTAATGAGATTCTGACTCGAGACAATCGAAGGGACCATCAGCTCAAGATGGCTCAGAAACTCCAGGCTGACCGAATACCCGCCTTCTTCAAGCAGAATGTCGCCGCGGTAAGCTGTGAACTTCAGCCTGCCGATGAGCTTGCCGGTGATTTCTGCGATGTATTCTCCCTGGGTCGTCACTCGATCGCTATTGTTATCGGTGACGTTGCCAATAAGGGTGTTGCCGCAAGCCTGATGACTTTCAGCATTCTCTCTATGTTCAGGAACGTGGCTAAAACCCTTAAACCCCCATGCGATATCCTCGACACGATTAACCGTTCACTTATCGGTCAGGTCAAGGAGGAAGGCTGGTTCGCCACAGCTTTTTACGGAAAGCTAAACACGAATACTGGCACCTTCACGTACTCTTCGGCAGGACACGAGCAGCCGATCTGGTATCATGCCGATTCCGGTGAAGTTGAGAAACTTGAAGTTGAGGGTTATCCGCTTGGACTCTTCAAGTGCTTCACCTATGAAACCGGCGAAATTGTATTGAAAAAGGGTGATCGGATCGTTTGTTATACCGATGGGGTCACTGACGCGGTCGATGAAAATAATAAGCGTTTCGGCCACCAGAGACTGCTTGGTTTCGTCGCTGACAGCGGTCATCTAAAAGCGGAGGAATTCACCTCAACCCTGGTAAGGAAGGTCGAAGAATTTACAGGAGGACTTAAGCAGAAAGACGATATAATCGTTTCAATGCTTGAAATGCAGGAGGACCCCTGGATACACATGTCAGTTAAATTCTCGGAATCCAGCCAGCTTATACAGGACATCCTCGACGGGCTTACCCCATATGAGCTTTCTCCTGAAGAAACTTATTCGATCCGCCTCGCGATTGATGAAGCCCTTGCAAATGCCTGGAAGCACGGCCTCGATGAGGATGATCAGGCACAATTCAATGTCAGTTACCTTATCGCAGATGAAGGATTCAGGATTCGGGTCACTGATCCCGGTTCCGGATTCGATCACGAAAGCCTGCCCGATCCGACCGTTCCCGAAAACCTGTATAAGGCCAACGGACGGGGCGTGTTCCTCATCCGCCAGATGATGGATGAAGTCGAATATAACAGTAATGGCAACGAGATTTCCGTTATGAAACGATTTGTGCCATCTGATGACCGGGGGGAGGGAACCTACGATGACCTTGTCCTGCCTGCCAGGCTTGACATTGTTAAACAGCGGTCCTCCCTTAACAAGGCTAAAACCGCTGAAGCTTCCGATGAAGATGAGATTTCGGAAGCTGAGAAAGCTGAACAAGCTGAACAAGATGATAATATAATCAGGCCCCAATTCGATTGATAATTCCAAACAGACCAGCCTGGGTGGTAAATAAAAATTCTCAAACATCAATGTTCAGGGGGTTTAATGTTGTTAGAGGTGTTTCATGCTGCTATAATCGCTCTGAACATTGGGAGGACCCGTTATTATGAACAGGTATCTTATCTACCAGGAAGGGGAGTTCCTCTTCGAAGATGTAGCCTTGAGCGAGATCGCGGAAGAAATGTACACTCCGTTCTACGTGTACTCCAAGGCGGCGATATTTGAAAAAGTTGAGGCCTTCAAGCAGGCTTTTAACGATGTAAAACCCATGATGGCCTTCAACATGGCGGCTCTCGACACCACTTTGATCCTGAAAATGCTGCAGGAGCGTGGATGTTCCCTCGCTGTCTCGAACCTGTCCGAGCTGAAACGGGCTATCGCCATCGGCTTCCCGCCAACTTCAATCATTTTTAACTCATGCGGTGTCGCAGATCACGAAATATCCGAACTCCTTAAAATCAAACCATTAATAATTAATGTCAGCAGTATTTTTGAGCTCGAACCTCTCAACACCTTTGGTGTAAAACTGGACACAGGCGTCAGGGTCGGGCTCAGGATCAACCCTGGAATAGATGTCGGAGGACTGGAAGGCGCGAACACTGGCGCATCGGACAGCCGCGTCGGCATTCAGAAAAATGAGATAGATCTCGCGCTGGCTATGATCGAAAAATTTCCACAGCTTAATTTTGTCGGGA
>DAOVJF010000285.1 GCA_030673355.1 Planctomycetota bacterium
ATGAGCAACGGCAACGGTGAAAATCCCTGAATTAGCCGTGGCTCCCGGTGTTGCCCGGATACACTTATTTCGCCGACAAGCTACGCTTTGGCTCCGCTTGTCGTCGGCACCCGGCTGTAATAAAGTCTTGTGTTCATCGCCCTCCCGCCCGTTGCAGGGATACGATAAAACCAAAAAAAAACGCATGAGCAACGGCAACACCAGCAACGCCTCCCAACCGTTCCCCGCGGCCATCGCCACTCAACTATTTTTTCCCGCCACCCCCCCCATTCACTTGTACCCCTCAAGCTCTCAATGTACAATTTCATCATTAACCGATGAAGTGTTTTCGGGTCGATGACTACCGGTTACACAGGAGAATTATGCAAGCTGAAATTCCGAAAAAAGCGAAGGACGCTTATAACGAGGCTGTCACCATCCTGCAGGAGGACATGACCCAGCGGCGGGCGATGCGCGGCACCGATATCGTGATCGACAACCTTCGCGAGGCTGTCTCGGAACACGATGAATTTTTCGAGGCCTGGCGCCTTCTCGGGGAAGTTTACCTTGGTACCGAGCAGCCGCTTTACGGTTACCTGGCCCTGAAAAAAGCGCTTTCAATCAAGGAGGGCGACAGCGGGGTCGCGACACTTCTCGGGGAAGCATCCCTTGTGCTCGACCGTCCGAAAGTTGCCCTGAAGTACCTGGAGACGGCGCACTCAGCCGGGGAAATCCCTGTAGCGGCGAAAAAATTAATGGCGATCGCGCTTGCAAGGGCGGAGCGGTGGCAGGAGTCGCTGAGCGCTTTTGGTGAAGCCCTTCTTGAGGACCCGTCGGACGGCGATATGCGTAGTGAGTGCGCAAGGGTTCTGAGCGAGCTTGGATATAAACATGAAGCTGCCAGTATTTTCGCCGATTACCTCGATCCTTTCCGGCATTTCATCGGCAAACAACCGGCGATTATGGAATCCGGATGGATTATGAAACCCGGCCAGGTCCTCGACCGATTGCTTGAAGGAGCTGCGCAGCGCGCCGCTAAAACCGAGATCGTCGGCAGGCCCGAAGATTACCGTATCTGGTACCGGCTTGGAAATATTTTCCTGGACGGTGAGGAATTCGAATCCGCAAGGGCCTGTTACAAACGTGCGCTCAGAATTCATCCAGATTATTACGACGCGCTTCATAACCTGGGGCTCGCGCTTGAGGGTTTGAATCGCCAGGACGACGCACTGCAGATGTACGAGGCGGCAATCGAATCCGATCCCGAAACCCCTGAAGCCTACCTGTCGACCGCTGAACTGCTGGAGGATATGGACCCTGATGAACATGATGAGATCGCCTTGAACTACCTGATGTACTACCGCCTGGATCCCAATGCGGATGGATTCGAGGAGTTGGAAAAAGTACTGAGATCGCGTCTCGAGGATGCTCCGGATATCGCCCAGATCCTTCTGCTTTCTCATGTGTACCTCTTAAGGGAAGAAATCGACAAGGCGGATTCGATCCTCAAATTAATTGAATCCGCGGTTGAAGGGGAGGCGACGATTCAGTGGCTGAGAGGGAAAATCCTCCAGGAGCGAGGGAAGACCGGGGAAGCTGAGAAGGCCTACCGGACAGGGCTTAACCTTGCGAAACTCGATGATAATGAACCGACGGTTGAAGAGGACAATGTCGAGGCCTGGATAAGGTTCGATTTCGCGTCGCTACTTGAGGAGAACGGCAGAATCGGTGAAGCGAAGCAGATCCTGGAGGAGGATATCGACACGCTCGATTCCGACGGGCTGGCGCTTCTCGCTGAACTGAAATTGACTGATAACCCCGAAAGCGCCGAGGAAATATGGCAGCGTTCCCTGGCCAACGATCCGAATCATATCGATTCACTTCTCGGGCTTGCGGACCGGATGATCGATACCGGGCGTAACGAGGAAGCGGTTGTGCTCCTGGAACGCGTGCATGAGATCGATCCTGAGGATGAGGAGATTCCCGCCCGTCTGAAAGACCTGTATATCGCGATCGATTCGAGCGAACTAAGCCCCTGACATAGCTTGATTCAAAATGCCACCTGCTGCGGGAACATGGTCGGCACGCGGGGAAACAAAGTGCAAGATAGGTCGGTTGGAAACAGGCACTTGAACCTCTTCAAAATTATTTAAGTCAAATATCATTGGAACCGGTAACAAATTTGGTAAACTATTACTGCTAAGTTAAACCATTTGGGAGGTCGCTGTATGAACTTGGTTATCAAGCATATTGGATTTGTGTTACTGCTGGCTGTACTTATTTCCGGGTGCGGAGCAGGGGATAATCCATCAAGTCCTGATCTTCAACAGGATGGAAATCCTAATCCCAATCCAAATCTTAATTTTACTGATGATGCGGGGTCTGCAAGTTCTACAGATACCCACCATTACCTGCTCACATATAACCACATCTATATCGATGCAACTGACCCGGATGACATCAAGCTTGAGGTTGTACCCGCGCGGCTGGGTGAAATTCATTTAAATATCCTGATACTTCTCGAAGCCGGTCCCTGTTTCAGTTGCTTCAAAGTCGTGGGTTTCAGTATGCCGGGAATTCTCCGTCTGGACGTTGATATCGAGATCACGCATCCATTACCCGATCCGACTTTCACGTGTTTCGACGCACGGGGAATTATGATGTTCCAGGGCAGCACGGAGTTCTGGTACATGGATAAAACTATTTCAGACCCTGAGGAAGAGGATGGATATCTTAGAAATCCCGACGGGTACACGTCGCTGTATAACCCGGACACCGAATTTACCGCTCCGGGGCCATTGCAGGGTTATTTCAAGGGCAATCTGGCATCCACGTACCCTCCTCCCGATGCCACGGTGAACGCGTATATTCGCCACATTTCCGATGGTCCTGAGAATACAAGAAACGCATTTTATGCTGGCGACAGTGTGGTCAGAACCTACGAGTTACAGTTTGCGCCGTTGTGGTTGGTGATCGGCTATGCGGTGGATGTCTCGTGGGCGATGCCGATCACGACCCCGGTCGAAGATCCAATGACAGATTTCGGGCTCGACGCGAATTCTGCGGAGCCGTGGAAAATTGTCGTCAGCGAGGATCCTCCGGGCGGTGGAATCAACCAGGATGGCGGGGAGACAAAAATTATTGTCGATGTTTACGACTGGCAGGGGAGTGAATCGCATTCCGTACCTTTAATTGAAGCTCCATATTTTACAGAAGGAATCCAGGACACGGTCTGGGTTGAGAATACCGGTGAATATTCACGGTATGAAACAACAGTCACGCCGTTTTCCTACACTCCTCCCGGTGGTTTTTATCATTGTCTTATTGCAGTCGAGGATAACGAGAACGATCCTGTGAATCAGCCGTGGCTCGACCAGACCGCATACATGGTTTACGAGATACGAGTTGAAGGACCTCCTGTAGCGATTGCCGAATCGGAATCCGAAATGCAGACCATGGGCACTCCACTGTACTTTTACGATAATGGCTCGTTCGACGCCGATGGTGGCGACATTGTTCTGTTTGAATGGGACTGGGATAATGATGGTGCCTATGATGAGTCTGGATCGGATGCGTATCACACATGGGAAATCGAGGGCACGTACTATGTACAGTTCCGTGTGACCGATGACGAGGGCAACACCGGTGAACTCTATACGCCGCTTGAGATAACAATCACCCAGCCAGGGGTTCCGGCGAGTCCGGTCGAGCTTACACCGCCTGATTTGAATTTCTATCCTGTTAATGTAAAAACCGATGGGGACTACACGTATATCGCCGGGTATGGAAACGGGCTTCATATTTTCAATACATCTAATCCAGGGAATCCGCAATGGGTTAACAATGTGGAAATCCCGGGAGATGTACAAGACGTCGCGGTGCAGGACGGATACGCTTACGTGGCCAATGGATGGGGGGGTTTGTGTGTAATTGATGTTTACCCGCCGTATGAGGCATCGATAGTTAAAAATGTTGAGGGATTCATAGGGAACGCGTTGGCAATTTCTTCCGATTACGCATATGTGATCGGTGAGAACTACGGGATGACTATTATCGATATAACTGAGCCTTCGGAAGCAATTATAATCAAGATGGTAAATTTCCCCAGCGAGGTGATCTGGGGGGAGGATATTTGCTACAGCAACGGTTACGTGGTCATTGCGGCGAGATTCGATGGAGTTATGCTCTACGATGTCGATCCACCGCAACAGGCGCACCATGTGAGTACCGTGAACGATTTTTGGAACCACGCGATGGGGGTGGCGGCGAGGGATGGAATTGCGTACGTATGCGATTCAAATCAGGGCCTCAGGATAATTGATTTCACAACTCCGGAATTGCCGGTCATTCTGGCCGATGTGCACTTAATGTCAGGGTGGCCGAATGATGTGGTCCTTGTGGAGAATTATGCTTATGTCGCAGCCGAGAGTTGGGGTGGGATAAAGATAGTTAATATTTATGATCCCCCGAACGCGTTTGTTGAGAACGAGTTGGATACCCCAGGATACCCCAACGGTGTTTCGTGGCAGAACGGGATGTTGTTTGTGGCGGATTCCTGGGCCGGGCTGACGGTGGTTGATGTGAGTTCAGCGGGGTCCGAGCATATCGTGGCGGAAGTCGA
>DAOVJF010000007.1 GCA_030673355.1 Planctomycetota bacterium
ATGATGTTAACCGGCTTTGCCGACCTCGATACATCTATTGACGCGGTCAATGAAGGTCATATTTTCAGATTTCTGACCAAACCATGCCCCACTGAGACCCTCGTTAAGGTGTTGAAAGACGGTATCCGGCAGTACCATCTGGTTAAATCTGAAAAAGAACTCCTCGAAAATACTCTCAGCGGCAGTGTCAAGGTCATGATTGAAATTCTCTCCCTGACCAGCCCCGTTGCTTTCGGAAGGGCAAACAGGATTCGGGCTACCATGAACAAGCTGGCTGATAAGCTTAAAGTGGTAGAAAAATGGGAGTTTGCACTGGCAGGGATGTTGTCACAGATCGGCTGCATTACCCTTCCTTCTAATGTCCTTGAGAAAATTTACAAGGGCTTCGCTTTAAACGGGCTGGAGACCGGTATGTTTGCTGCTCATCCAAAAACCGCGCATGATTTGATCGTCAACATTCCAAGGCTGAACAGTGTAGCTCAGATCATTTTGTGGCAGGAGCAGAGCTTTAAGCGGCATGAGGATTGCATAGACGGTCCGGTTGGGGATGCAATTCCGCTTGGTGCGCGGGCTCTTCACATTGCACTTGATTACGATACGCTTAGTTCTTCAGGCAAAACGGATCGGCAGGCGTTGCGGATGTTAACAAATCGCACAAATGAATATGATCCGCATATCGTTAAAATCATGGTGGAGATGGTCAGGGGTGAAACCGAGTATGTCATTGAAACTATAAAAATTAAGGACCTTGAGAGCGGGATGAAACTGGCCGAAGATATTAAATCAGTGGAAGGGACATTTCTTGTCGCCAAAGGACAGCCGGTTTCTCCCGCATTGAAAGAGCGGTTAAGGAATTTCTCCAAGTCCGGTGAGGTTCCCGATACCGTTAACGTTTTTATTCCAAGTAAGGACGATATTTTTTAAAAACTTTACCGGAGGCGAAGTGACTGCCGGATGAAGACAGGATCAGGACGTGTAAATATGAAGGATAAAATTCTATTTGTTGATGACAATCCCAGCATCCTTTCGGGGCTGAAACGAAAATTAATGGGGGAATATGAAATTACTACCGCACTTGGACCCGAACAAGGCCTTAAAGCGATCGAGAAGTTTGGACCGTTCGCGGTGATTGTTTCCGATTACCAGATGCCGGTTATGAACGGGATCCAGTTCCTCGAAAAAGCACGGGAATCTGCCCCGGACAGCGTTCGGATGATACTCACCGGGCAGGCAGCTCTTGATGTCGCTATCAACGCGGTTAATAAGGGTGAAATATTCAAGTTTTTAACCAAGCCATGCCTTACCGAGGTGCTTGTTGATACCCTGAATTCAGGTATTAAATACTACAAGCTGGTTCAGGCCGAGCGGGACCTTCTTGAAAAAACCTTCAAGAGCAGTATTGAGGTCCTTACCGATATTCTCACCCTCGTCAGCCCCGCTGCTTTCGGACGCGCCTCGAGGGTTGAGCGAACCATGAGCAAACTCGCACATAAACTTGACATTGAAGCCCCGTGGGAATTTGAAGTCGGTGCCATGCTTTCACAGATCGGCTGCGTCACCATTCCTTCTGATATCGTCGATAAACTCTACTGCGGCGATTCACTCGATGAATCGGAAGAAAAAATGTACAGGACACATCCTCAACTGGGGCATGACTTGATCGCAGGTATTCCAAGGCTTGAAAATGTCGCTGATATGATCCTTTATCAAAACAAGAACATGGATGGTTCCGGTTTCCCGAACGATGATGTATCGGGAAATTATATCCCGCTCGGTGCCAGAGCGCTCCACATTGCGCTGGATTTTGACACACTTCTTGCATCAGGGATCTCAACTGAACAGGCCTTCAAACAATTAAAACAAAAATCCAGGCTTTACGATATTGAAATTCTTGAAGCGTTTACTTCAAGTGTACGGATCTACCAGGAAGAAACCGTCATGTTTGATGAACTTGAGCTTGGTATGATCCTTTCAACCGACCTGCTAACAAACACAGGATCTACTATCATTGTCCAGGGTACCAAGCTGACTCCATCATCAATGGCACGTTTGAAGAATATCCATGTGACAAAGGGAATCGTTGAACCCATCAGAGTCCTCGCTGTTCCCGATGCTGATGAGGATGAATGACTACCGGCTTCGAATGTTAAATACAAAATTATGAGTCCCATTGATGCAATTCAGTGGGACTTTTTACTGCCCAAAATTCCCATTAAATATGTTATTCTTACATAAGTTAGTTAGGAGGTGCTGTTTGTCCACTTGCGACCAACGAGGGTATTCGACCTGTGAATTGACTCTTTCAATCATGGTATTTTCCTTTCTGCTTTGTTCCGCATGTACCAGCGGGTTAACATCAATGGACAAGGCAAGGGAAAGTGAGGTTAAGGCGAACCTGCACACGATACATGAAGCTTTGGAAAGGTATGGGGTAGACCACTCAGGGGAATACCCGGCATATATATTTGGTGGAGATTCTGAAGGGTGGGATGATGAAAACGGTTGCAGGGTGATTACGGATGTCGATCCGGACGACAGGCCTCCACTGGATCCGCTTCTTGATGCCGGTTACCTTGCCTCATACCCATCAAACCCATTCCTCAGTTCTAACTCGGCCCTGCGGAAAGTAGTAGCACTTACCGGCTCTGAAGCATCTCCAGGCGCCGGAGATGTAAGGTTCGGTTTAAACGGGGATATCATGGGTAACTGCCTCGATGATCCACGTTACCTGTTCGATATTGACGGCAACACTACTAATTATGCAAATACAATGCTTTCCGACCCGGATTCCGGTATTGGCGTGGTCTGTGAAGATCGCTCAAACTCATTCTATTGCATGGGTGGCCTGGACGGTCGAAAAAATTGGTGGCCCGGTGAATTCTTCTATCGTTCCGGTGGGGATTTTTTCCTCGAGGACCCTGATAACCTTGATGATGAAAAATACAGGCTTATCTGGGGATGGCCATATTTTAAAATCAACAAATACATGCTGGGTGCTTATGGTTCATTAAAAGGCGAGGGCCTGGACATAATCCGCTTGACTTCAAAGCAGGGACTGGAAGCTGCCACTATGAATAGTACTGAGTTTGGAATCGTTGCGGATGAATATTACCAGGACCCGACAAATCCTTACCTGGATATCAGCCATCCTGATTTTAATGTTCGTGTCCTTTATTCCAATCCTGAAACGATGGGTGGGGGAGAGCAGGGATATATGCCAACTTTTCCTTACTATCAGACAAGCTCTACGGCATGGATTTATGGTGCACTGGATGGGTTCAATGATGGAATAATTCTGCTTTTAACAAGCGGTGGTGAACATACTCTTGAGTATGAAATAGAAATCTCAAAATAAACCAGTTCCCTGTATTCTTACTTCCTGATGTAATAATAATCCGGATCCAGTTCCCACCCGTTATCGAAAAATCCCGCGGCACGGACACCCGCATATCCCATTAATCGGACATCGTTGTCGTAGATCAGGAAATCCGGCAGGTTACTTCCTGAATAAAGGCAGGTGAGCCCTCCTGAGAGCCGCATACCTTCAAGAGAATTACCCCAGATGCAATGAATGAGGGGGACGGGGCTATAATTTGGATTACGAATAGGGTATACAAATTGGCATGCAAGGTCTTCACCACTTACCCACTCATCCCCAAACCAGATCCCATCATCCTCCATTTGAAACGGGAATCTGTCAGCATATTCAGCACTCATCGTGTTTGAATCGGGACCCCCGATCAGTATTAAGTTGGATTCAGTCTCCAGAACCCAGTCTGGTAATTCAATATCAGTGTAAATCATTGCCGTCCCATTGGCCCTATACCACCATCGCTGGGACAGGTTCCTTGCGATTTCCATGTTGAGTTCGTTTTGCTCCGGATTACCACTCTGTCCGGCAACGATTGTAAATGGTTTAAAGTAAGCCCTTTTGATTGGACCTCGAAAATATGCTGTTTTCAGTCGATGGCCATTCATTCCAGTTTTCCAGCCATCAGATGTGAGTTCAAGAAATATTCTTACCGAGTCTGTAAAAAATTCTATATCCAGTACATCTCCGTTAATATTTATTTCATCAGGATAATCGAAGGGTGCTCCATCCGGGTGGTCATAAAATAAACTCCGAACATTCTCAGTTGTTATGGATAATTTTCCATCATTGGTTATCTCCGCATCAACATAGACACGCCCGATCGGGTTGATATCCTCACTGACTTTTATCCAATAACTACTGTTATTGTTCCCGATGTCATAACTCACAAATGTCACATGTCTCGGGGCTGGATCACGCACCCTCTCATGGCAGAATGATCTTATTCTCAACCCATCAACACAGTCAGATCCCGGAATCCCCGGATGCGCGTCCCACCAATGACCCTGTCCGGATTCCTCCCATAGACGGGCATCGTATCCCATCCTTTCAAGAGTCCCGATAAGCAGCCGTGCGTGGGTAGGGGGCACATTGTCATCATCCCCCCCATGAACCGCGAGAACCGGGACATTCCTCAAATTGGGAAGCAACCTTTCCGTTCGATCGGGATTCGTGCACTGCTCGAAAATCCTTGTCAGGTTGGGATCTGCATATAATTCATCGGCACGAAGGAACCACGGCATATAAAGCTGGAAAGATGCCCATCCGGCCGATGGCACAATCGCCGCGAAACGGTCAGCATGAGTAGTTCCGATATGCCATGCTCCATGTCCGCCCATCGAATGCCCGATTAAATAAACCCGATCCGGATCGATTGGGTATTCTTCCATAACCAGATCCAGAATTTCTATCGCGTCTAATCGTCCCCAGTCCTGCCAGTCAAAACCGAATCTCCTTCGGTTTGTCGGCGCTACCACAAACGCCCAGTCTTTTGATTCAAATGCATCGACCTGCCCCTGGCATTCGACTCCTGCACCGTGGGTAGTGAGAATTAAAGAATAATCCTGCTCAGGATCGTAATTTGTGGGGTATCGAATTGCATATTTTTGAATACTGTAATCGTTGTTGCTTAGGAATGTGACTATTCGGGAATCTTCAGGATTTCTTACCCGTGCTGTCATCGAAAATTCAAGTGATCCGTCATCCCATTCAAGTAACAGCGGAAATTCATATGAATCCTCTTCAACTGAAGAAGTTAAATCAGCGTTAATAAAAAATTCCATTGGCACTTTAATTACACTCAAAGGAGGAAACCCAACTTCGCTCCTTGTTTCCAGAGTATATTCAGATGATAAACCGCTTATTTTTATTCCATCGATCCACCTGTTGGTTGTATTTAAAACAGGGATCCCTGCATAATCAATATAATTCTCACCCCTGATCATATCGGGTACAAGAATATCCCGGTCTAAAATTATCAATTCAGTCTCCGGGGCGGGGAGAATCTCGAATTTGACCGTATCACTCCCGGCAAATCCACCCGTCATGAAAAATACATGATTCGTACCCTCATCGAGCACAACCGGGGTCTGAATCAGCCTGTGCCCGTACGGATCGCCCGAATAACGTCTCCCGTTAATATAAAAACTCCCGATCCCGTGCGCGTTGATCGATGCCTCGCACTTCTGGTCGCACTCGAATGAAGAGTACGCTCCACCCACATAATAGATCCCGCTCACACCCCATTCATCATTGAGTTTATCCCAGTCAGGATTGTCGAAAGCAAAAACAAGATTCCCATCCTCATCGACCGATTGCTCCTGCCAGCTCACACGTCCACCGAATTGATAGATGGAAGGGTATGTGGCATCTAAATCAACCATCCCTGTCTCATAATCAAATGTCCCGGCAAGCGGATTCGCCAGAGGTTCCCTCGGACCCGAATGAAATGGCCCGATAACATGCCAGTCCATGATTTGTATTCCCTCCTGAAGCCGTGGAAGGATTTCCGATGTGTTCCCTTCCTGCCCGAAAGCAGGCATTATCATCAGCAGTAGAAAAAGAAGTGAAATGATGGGATATCCAAAATAAATGTAAAATCCAGGATTTTTTCTACCGGTATCAATTGGTTTTCTCATGGGAATCTCCCCTTAGTTTTTTCTAATTTTCACCGATACGGCTATCACAGATATTACCACAGCCACCAGCCCTATCAATCTCAAATTCGTCCCCAGACCGAACAGTGCGATCAACCAGAAACTTGTAACCAGGACCCCCGCTATGCTTCCAAGGCTTCCGAGCGCGAACACCCAGCCCGACACCCGTCCCGCTTCCCTGGCTACCCTGGTTAATGCCTGAATCGCGCATGGGCCAACCATCGCAAGCAGAAAGCTCGGTATCGCAAATAAAATCAATGAACCCGCGAGTGGATCCCACCTGATCCGGAATTCTATCGAGTCATTCACCGGGTTATCGAGAATCCAGTTCGGTACGGTTTTCCACGGAGGTTGAATTGAGTACATCACCTCTTCACGGGGATTTTCCCTGACCTGGAAGAAATCCGCCGTATCCCTGGGGATACCAGCCATCACAAAAATCCACAAACCCGCGATTACCAGGGCTCCAGCCTGAATTCTCGTCGGATTAAATCTCGTCGATAGTGTCCCTCCAAGCCAGTATCCAAGCGTCAGCGCCGAAAGCACGATCCCAAGCACCGCACCGGTCGAATAAATTGCCGTTCCAAAAAAAATCTGGACTATCCGGAATGCCAGTATTTCTAGCGCCATTACAAGGTAACCGCTTATAAAAACGACCAGCAGAAGGGCAGGGGTGCTTTTCGGACCCACAGTCGCGTCCGGTACTTCCGCCCCTCGACCTGTGTTCCTGTCTTCAGTCATTCGATTACTGGTGTGAAGTCTTCGGTTATGATTTGAACAGCCATATTATTACGAGTCCGGCGGCGAAGACCAGGAGAATCCATATCCAGATAAAGCCACCATTCCTGTTGTTCACGGAACCATTTTCAGCTCCGCTACTTCGCATCACTTCGGTTATCGAGATTTTAATAATTCCCGGATGCGGTTCACCGGTTTCCTTATCAATGCGGATCAGTTCGCCCATGGGTGTCGCGGCAAATATTCGATCCCCGATAAGTGTTAACGATGCGCCACTGAAATTCGAATCCGTTCCGGTGCCATCAGGGAGCACGTTGAACGGTGTGTTCCATATTTCCGCACCGGTAAGGATATCCCAGCTTATTAATTTCCCGGATTCCTGCCAGATGTATAAATTGTAGTCATCCGATACCCACTCAACGAGTGACATCTGCTCGTCCTTGCTCCAGACCGTGTTGCCATCGAACACCGAGTACCCTTTCCCGCCATATAAAAGCAGGTTTCCTTCTATAACCGGTCTTGAGAACGCCTGGTCGAGTCTGGATTCGCGTATCGTCTGGGCACGGATCGGGTTCAGCGAAGTGTAATAAAGCAGGAACCTGACAAGCCTCTGTTCCTCTGATCCCTGGCGATGCATGAACGCGAGTTTATCCCCCGATTGCAAAACATCTATTAGTTCATCGGCCTCATAATCAATGGTCCTGAATAACTCTCCGGATTCCAGATTATATGCTCGAATCCAAAACTCGCCATTACCCGCCCTTACCATAAGGAAAATTCGTCCGGTACCGATAAAGGCAGACCTGTAACCACCCCCTGCATTTATGTCAGAACTCCAGATTTCCGTCCCGGTGTCAGGATCGACTCGCATGACGATACCGGACCCGGGATCGTTCCTTTCATACGAGACCCATAAACCATCCCTGTTATACCACCAGCCCCTCGGGTTACCATTCAGATCCATCTCCCATTCCAGGCTCCCATCCCCGAGAAGCCTCCGTCTCAGGAACCATTCCGAGCTTGTTGCATCCTGCTCGAATGTCAGAACGAAGTCAAATGTGCCTTTGTCTACTGCATAAAATCCCGGAAGGCGGTTGGCATCGCGATTTGCCGTATGATCGGATGCTTCCGGTAATCCATCGACACTCCATACAGGCCTCCCGTCCACCTTCGAGACTCCCCATAACTGCCTTCCGATATGCAGAAGTACATAACTTCGTATCGGGTAAGGTGCTGGAGCCGGTAGTGTCGAGGGATCGATATCACCTGGGAGGGGATCGAGTTTCGATGACCACTTAAGCACATTTTCCGATTCATCGAAAGCGTAGAGTGTATCCGGCCAGGAGAAAAAATAAATTGTCTCATCTTCGACCGTGGGAGGTGTAATAATCGCTGCGGGCTGAATCTGCCCACCATCCTCGGCCTCTGCTGATCCAATCAACAGACCCGGAAGGATAAGTCCTGCAAACAGTATAAATAGCACTCTCAGGTGAACCATAACTTTGGAGAATCATAGCATGCCTGAAAAAGTGCCTGTAGCCTTCGGGCCGCTTTTTTATTCAAATATAATTTTCAGGGGGGGAATTACTCAAAAATGTACGTAGTCCTCATCGTCCGGACGCACGTAAGTCGTCTCCGGTACAAACTCCGGATATCCCCATGCCGGTGCGATCTCATAGGCACTTTCCAGAGGAGCTACCATCCTCTCCTCAGGATCGTACGCCCGGTCGCTGAGGAAATTAATCAGAAGCATAACCACGGTGGGGAGAATTCCCATCTCAGTTTCATCCCACTGCCACATCTCCGCTATCACATCCATCGTGGAATCCATACTCTCATTACTGATATCCTTTACCCGTCCCTGCATGATCAACCGCACAAACCCATTATTATCAACAAACACCACGAACGGCTGTACGAGTTCACTGTACCCGAGCGATTTCGCGAATAATCCGTCCGAATCGGCAATCATCACCCCAATTGCATTTTCATCCTCCGATGCATCGTTGAGTAAATTCAAAATACGTGTGTTATTGAATGCGTACGGGTTCTCCATCGCTACTCCAACTGTCACGACATTCGGTGGGAACGCTGCCTGCGGATTCGTTAAAAGCATCCGGATGACATAATTCCACGCAAGAAGTTCATCGAAGCCATGACGCCTGGAAATATCGCCAACAAGATAAATCGTGTAATTATTCAGGAAATACTCGTTCGTCCAGGCCAGGTTTCCCAGTCCCGGAAGCTCCCATTCGGGCAGAGAAAGCACATTCATACCTCCAAACTCATCTCCGTCTGCTTTATAAAGGTAAAGTGAATCCGGGAGAATTTCATCATCGGACGGAATCCTGGGAATGTTTCTCTCGATTCCGGGTGGGGTAACAAGAAGGTCGTTATCGTCAACCGGCGAATTAATACCTCCAAACAGCTCCCCTGGATCGCCAATTAACGAAGGTGTACCACTATCATCCACGACAAGAGGTTCTTCAATTACCTCCTCAACAGGTTCTTCTTCAATGACCGGTTCTTCCTCGATCTCAGGTTCTATGATCTCCGGTTCCTCAATTAAAGATTCCTTGGGCTCTTCCTCTATTATTTCAGGCTCAGGAGGTGGGGGAGGGGACCAGGGAATAATTTCCCTGAAAAAATCGATTCTGAAAATCTTCATCCGATCGAGAGCGTCGAACCCCGCGACCAGGGGCGATGATCCCATCCCGGTCCCCGGTACACCGGGATCGAATTCTGTCACAATCAGTCCACGACCGCCTGCGTCCATCAGGCTCATAACGAACAGGATACCTATCAGTATTCCATGCAGAACCACGGAAATCCCAAGGCAGGGTGCCAGCCTTTTCGAGTACGAACCGTTCCATTCATCTATCGAGAGTGGCTGATTGTCGCTTTGATCCATAACAAATCTTCACTCAATATTTGGATGCAATATCCCGATTATTGTTCATTAATCGGGCGTTGGCAGTTCACCTATAGTCTCAATAACATCCTGTACAAGGCTTATTTTCTCAATACCCGCGGTGGTCGCCAGGTCCATAACGAAGGTCAGGTTTTCATAAGTGACCGACCTGTCTCCATGCATGAACAGGTTGATTACTTCGCCTTCTTCATCGGCCGAGGCAACCATCTCATTGAATTTCCGCTGTAATTCATCCGAAGAATATACATTCCCGTCAAGCTGAAGCCCACCGTCGGCCGCCATGTAAAGAACATGATCCTCCTCGAGAAGCTGCTGCGCCCCTTCGACCTGGGGGAGATGAACCTCGAGGCCTTTCGCCATGAGGATCGGCGATGAAATCATGAAAATAATCAGGAGGACCAGCATCACGTCGGTCAAGGGCGTAATGTTGATATCGCTGACAGGCTGTTCTTCCGACCGTCTGCGGCGCACTATCCGTTCTCCTTTCCGTTTCCGATCGCGTCGGCGTAGTCCGCGCATGCTAAGTCGATACGAGTCGTCCTCGACCTTATATCCCTGAGAAGGTAGTTGTAGGCGATTACCGCCGGCACAGCGACAAGTAACCCGGTCGCTGTGGCAACTAAGGCCTCGGCAATTCCACGAATCAGTTCCGAATTCTGCGACGGATCCGCGAGCAGTCCCTGCCTTGACAGGCCATGAAACGCCCGGATTATTCCGATTACGGTGCCGAACAATCCCACAAACGGCGCTGTATTGCCGATAATCGCAAGCCAGATCATCCCGCGCATCGCCAGGTCCTCCAAACGAGCGACCTCCCTCTCCGCAGCACGTACAAGCGCATCGGTAGTCAGACCATCGCCCGCGAGTTTGTTGAGCCTCGCAATGATCGCCGCCACCGGGCCGTCACCAGATGGTGGTTCCAGGTTTCCGGTAAGTGCGTCATCCGCCGCCTTCCGGGCGGATTCGATCTCACTTTCGGAAATTTTCCTGAGAAACGAAAGTTTTTCTATCAGTACCGCGAGTCCGAGTATTGAGTAGACCGCAAGCAGATACATCACCGCTCCGCCCTGGGTCCACCAGTTTCCTAATGCGAAAGTTTCTTGATCCATAAACGTCCTGTCCAAAGGATGATTCGAATAACTCTATCACCCCGTAAGCTCAAGGGCAACAGATAGGGTCATCACATATCGACAACTGTTTCCGGGGTCCCTGACATATGATAAAGGGGACCCGTGTGATATATTTATTATTATCGACACCTCATCCGAGTATGAGACTCACATCGAGGGGAAAAGGTTTGAATGAATTATTCCGGACAAAAGAATTTTACACAAATGAACTAAATTTTATAATTGTGTATCATACCGTTTGCTCGTATCGATTCAATTAACATTTCAACTGCCGGGAGGCGATGAAATGAATCCCCGATCAATACTGTTAGCAGTACTTATTTCCCTTATCGTAACCACTGGATGCGCAGGGAAAGGTATAGCAGACCTTCTCACGGTCCAAATTCCCGATCCGAATTTTGAATCAACCGTTCGGTCTATCCTAAAAAAACCAACCGGAGATCTCATCCCGGCTGATTTAGCTAACTTCAGTAGCCTTGGTTTAAGGGAGGTTACAAGCCTTGAAGGGATCCAATATTTCGTTTATCTTCAGAATTTAACGATAACCAACTCACCGGATGTTGATCTTAGTCCAATCCACAGCCTGCAGAATCTTACTTGGCTGTGGATCAGGTACAGTCCGGGGATTAATATCGAACCAATACACAATATGAATTTCCTGGAAGTTTTACAAATAAGAAAATGTGGTTTAACCGATATTTCCCCACTTGAAGGACTATCGAACCTGGAGAGATTGGACCTGGAGAAAAATGGAATTTCAGACTTAACTCCTTTACGCAACCTGAAATCTCTTACCCGGCTTACTTTGCGATATAATGTTCTGGTAGATATTGGAGCACTCTCCACCCTTACCAATTTAGAGGTCTGTCAGCTGGACTATAATTTTATAGAAGATATTTATCCATTAAGTAATTTGACTCAACTAATATTTCTTGGGTTACCTCGAAATCAGATAAAAGACTTGTCCGGGCTTGTTGATAATCCCGGGCTGGGACAGGAATATGTTGGATATGGGAGAAATGACAGAGTGGTTGTAAATATAAATCCGCTATCGGAACATGCAATAAACGTGCAAATCCCCATCCTTGAGGCACGTGGAGTCGATGTCAATTATTAATAATCTCTCTAAGAGTGAGGCGATGAAATGAATCCACGATCAATTTTGACAGCATTACTTATTTCCCTTTTCGTAACCACTGGATGTGCCGGGAAAGGTATAGTCGAAATTGCCGTTGTCCATATCCCGGATCCGTACCTGGAGTACAACATACGGAGTCGGCTCAAGATACCGACAGGCGATCTCCATCCGGAAGATATGGCAGGAGTCTCCGGACTTGTACTGAATGGTGCAACCAGCCTGGAAGGGCTTCAGTATTGTTTATATCTTGAACATTTAAAGATTTATTTTAGCCCTGGGATAGATACCAGCCCGATTAAGAATCTGCCAAATATAAAAACACTGACTTTCCACCACTGTCCAGGTATTAATATTGAAAACCTCTGGAACTTAACTTCGCTGCAGAGGTTGGTCATTCACAACTGCGGTATTAAGGATATCACCCCGCTGGAAGGTTTGACCGAAATGGGGTCTCTTACATTAAGTACAAATGAAATATGTGAATTAAGCCCTCTGCGGAACATGACTTTATTGACACATTTGAGCCTTAATGAAAATAAAGTCGAGGACCTGGTACCACTCTCAGATTTGACAAATTTAAAAACCCTCGATATGCACGAGAACTTAATCTCTAATGTGGATTCCCTGGAATTCTTAATACGCCTGCACAGGGTTGGCCTGAGCGACAATTATATTAGCGACATAACAGGCCTTGTAGAAAATATAGGGCTGGGGGAAAGTTTTGATCCCAATCCCCATCCTGAACAAGATTCCGGGGATGGGTCTGGCAGTTTTGGTGGTACGGATGGAGGTTATGGGGGGGTCCCGTTTGAAAACTTCGATCAAATCTATCTACAGGATAATCCACTCTCCAACCATGCTCTTAATATTCAAATTCCAATCCTACAGGCGAGAGGAGCTGTGGTCCACTATTCACTTTGATATTCAATACAACATTTCAACTGCTGGGAGGCGATGAAATGAATCCACGATCAATTTTGACAGCATTACTTATTTCCCTTTTCGTAACCACTGGATGTTCCGGAAAAGGTGCTGTAGTAATTGCGGTTGTGCATATCCCCGATCCAAGGGTTGAGAGTGCAATCCGAGATAAAATTGATAAACCAACCGGTGATCTCCTGCCAGGCGACCTTGCGAGTGTTACCGTACTCTTCATATCAAATGTAACAAACCTTGAAGGAATCCAGAACTGTGTTTTTATGGAAGAATTACATATTACCCATTCCGATGGCATTAATTTAAGCCCTCTTCAATACCTGCCGTATTTAACATATCTACGTATATACGGGTGCAACGATATCAATATTAATCCAATCGGTGAAATTCGCACTCTCGATAAACTAAGTCTGTATGACTGCGAAATAAGCGATATTTCACCCCTGGAAGGATTAATTAACCTGACTGGTATTGCCATATACAGGAATGAAATTAGCGATATTTCACCACTTCGTCACATGACCAATTTAGAGATCGCCAGGCTTAGCTCGAATAATATTTCCAATCTTGAGCCTCTGGAAGGCCTTACCAAGCTTCGCTCATTAAGCCTTAATGTCAATAATATTGTGGATATAGAACCCTTGAAATTCCTTATCAATCTCAACAGTCTCGATTTACAGTACAACCAGATAGAGGACCTGGCCGGTTTGATTGATAATCCCGGATTGGGCGATGGACTTAATCCTTCGATTAAACCTGACGAAGTAAATATCTCATACAATCCTCTTAGCTCTACGGCTATCTACGAACAGATTCCGGTTCTTGAAGCACGGGGAGTCAATGTCTATTATTAATAATCTCTCTGCCGGGAGGCGATGAAATGAATCCACGATCAATTTTGTCAGCAGTACTTATTTCCCTTTTCGCACTCATTGGATGTTCCGGGAAGGGACCAGTCGATATAGCGGTTGTCAATATCCCCGATCCAAAACTTGAGGAGGCCATCCGTCATCAAATTGATAAACCAACCGTCGATCTCCTTCCCAGCGACCTGGCGCGTGTAACAGAACTTCGGCTTATAAGCATAACCAACCTTGAGGGAATCCAGAACTGTGTTTTTATTAAAACATTAAGTATTCACAATTCCGATGGTATTAATTTAAGCCCGCTTCAGAGCCTGCCGTATTTATTAAGACTCCGTATTACCGACTGCTCCGATGTCAACATAAATCCAATCGGCGAAATTCTAACTCTAGATGAACTAGCATTGGAAGCCTGTGAGATCAGCGATATTACACCACTGGCTGGAT
This sequence comes from Planctomycetota bacterium, assembly GCA_030673355.1. GTDB lineage: Bacteria > JAJVIF01 > JAJVIF01 > JAPKYR01 > JAPKYR01 > JAPKYR01. The sequence goes on from DAOVJF010000007.1 coordinate 14,212, forward strand.
TAATTAACCTGACTGGCATCATTCTGTACAGGAATGAGTTAAGCGATATTTCCCCTCTGCGTTACATCACCAATTTAGAAAACGTCAGGCTTAGTTCTAATTACATATCCAACATTGAACCCCTGGAAGGACTGACAAATATTCGGATATTAACCCTTAATAATAACCATTTAGTGGATATAGGACCTTTGAAGTTCCTGATCAATCTCAATGTACTCGATTTGACCCTTAATCAGATAACGGACCTGACTGCTCTGATAGAAAATCCTGGATTAGGTGATGGACTTTATCAAACGGAATTTCCCGACAGAATATATTTAGCATTCAACCCTCTAAGTTATTACGCTGTCCATGAACAGATTCCGATCCTTGAAGCAAGGGGTGTTGAAGTAATTGCTTATCCATATCCAGATTTTTCCGATTGAACCTTCTTAGTTCGTCATTACTCCAATAGTACGGCAAACAAAATGGCAAGCGTTCCTGCTTTCTTCGCTAAAACCAACAAGGAGGGTTAAAGTGAGCCGTACAATCCGACTATCCGTAATTTTAACAGCCACACTAACCATTATCCTTTCAGTAACAACCGCAACATTCGCACAGGGCATGATCATCTCCAACGATCAAATAGCTACCTGGCAATCCGAACAATTCGCGCCAGTCCAGCCCATCACTCTCGAAAGCGAAAGTATCGAGATCGACCTCGACGACCAGTTCGCGCGTGTCAAAATCACACAGATCTTTCGCAACAACACATGGGTGGACCTCGAGGGCATCTACATGTTCCCCCTTCCACAAAATGCCGATATCTCCGATTTCGCACTGTGGATGGACGGACGGGAACTTGCATCTGAAACAATGGGAGCGGTTGAAGCAAACCGCATCTACCAGGATATTGTCGCGACAATGCGCGATCCGGGACTTCTGGAATATGTCGGCGACGGGTTAATCCGTGCCCATATATATCCCATTCCCGCCAACGGCACTAAACAGGTTGACATCTACTTCGACTGGCTCCTGCCGATCGAAAGCAACCTCATAAGTATGAACCTGCCACTCAGCCTGGACGGTTACTCGATCGACGCAATCAACTCGCTCGCGATAACCGTACGAATCGATTCTCCTGATGCACTCGGATCGATCTATTCACCCACTCATGATATCGATGTTAACAGAAATGGCTCGCGTGATGCAGTCGTCAGCCTTGAAAAAGGGTGGCACCGTCCCGAGGGTGATTTCATACTCTATATCAGCCGTCCCGATGGCGCTATCGGCCTGAATATGCTTACGGAAACCTCCTCAGGCGATGAAGGTCATTTCCTTGCAATGATAGCTCCGGAATACAATGAATCGGGTATTGATGTCGTCGCTAAGGATTTCATCTTTGTTCTCGATACATCCGGCTCGATGTCGGGGAATAAAATTGAACAGGCTAAGGATGCCACTCACTTTATTTTCCAGAATCTTAACTCAGATGACCGCTTCAGCCTGATAACATTCGCTACCGATGTCTACCCGTATTTCGAAGGCTGGAAAAATGCGACTCCGGATAATTTATACGATGTCAAGGATCACATCGATGGTATATCAGCCGGCGGAAGCACAAACATCGAAGGTGTGCTGAATGCAGCATGTACTCTCAACTCCGACACCGGCCGTCCCTTATACATCATTTTCCTCACCGACGGGCTTCCCACAGTCGGGAACACCAACACCGCCTGGCTTGTGGAGAACATGAAAAACCGGAATCAGAACCTTAACGCGCGGCTTTTCTGTTTCGGGGTAGGGGACGATGTCGACTATCCCTTCATCGACCGCCTTGCGCGTGAAAATGGCGGTTATACTTCATCAGTAGGCCCATATGAGGATCTTGAGCTCCCGCTGTCGGAATTCTATTCGAAAATTAAATCACCGGTACTAACCGACATCGAGATCGAAATCAACGGTACGCGCATATATGACATGCTTCCCGCAACTATCCCGGACCTTTTCCTCGGCAGTCAGATCCTTTTGACAGGCCGATACAACGGCGAAGGCAACGCGACTGTCCGCATGACCGGAATGCTGGGTAGCGAGAGAGTTACATTTTCATGGCCCGTAAAATTCAAGCGAAATCACAATAATGATTTCATCGCACGACACTGGGCTACCCGGCGTGTGGGGTATCTCCTGAACGAAATTCGAATCTATGGTGAAAACCAGGAAATCGTTGATGAAATAATTGGCCACTCGCAGCGGTTCGGCATTGTCACTCCATATACAAGCATGCTCGTAACTGAAGACCAGGTAATCAGTGAAGGCTGGGATATGGATGCTGTCCAGAACGAAGGCTTCTTCAATGCCATGCGCTCCCAGGGCTTTGGCGGCGGTGGTGGCGGAGGTTTTGGTGCAGCTCCAGGGGGACCTCCCGCTCCGACATCACAAGAGCAAAGCCTCGGAATTCAGGGCATGGAATATGGCGCTGAACATGAAAATGCCGAGGTAGTACAGCAATTCGTTCAGAACCAGGGCGGAAAGACTTTCTACCAGAACACTGAATTGTACTGGGTCGACTCAGAGTTCAACGAGGACGATTTCGAGCCGGTCCAGATCACGTACCTGTCAGATGAGTATTTCGATCTGATAAACGACATCCCCGATCTCGCCGAATTCTTATCGGTCGGCGAACAAGTGATATTCGTCTACGACAACCAGGCATACCAGGTAAACGTGGAAGAAGATTGAATACTTTAAATTATTGAAAGCAAAATGCCGACAGGTCTATCCTGTCGGCTTTTTTATATTTAGGCAAATTTACATGCATCCCACCCGTAATTGTGTGACTTCACATGGGTGCCGCCAAACCCGTAATGAATGATTTCACAGGGTGCCACCAACATGCGAAGTTCGACGTAAGTCGAATGAGCTTGTTGGTGCCCCCCTTGCGCAAATCCCCCTCCATCTGGTATATTCCATTGCCCCCTTCGAACTACGGGGCATTTGAGCATGCACCCATAGCTCAAAGGATAGAGTATCGGTCTCCGGAACCGGCGATCCAGGTTCGAGTCCTGGTGGGTGCGCCAGATATGAAATACATGCGCTCGTAGCTCAATGGATAGAGTATCGGCCTGCGGAGCCGACGATCCGGGTTCGAATCCCGGCGAGCGCACCAGCCTTCGCTACTCGCTTCGCTCGTAGCTACGGCTGGCGGGCCATATTTAGATTAAATAC
>DAOVJF010000496.1 GCA_030673355.1 Planctomycetota bacterium
AGGAAACCAGCGCCGGTACCGGTAAGATCACAGCAGAAACCAAAAGTCACCGCTCCGCTGATAGGCTTGACAGCGTGCTTTCAGCATAGCCTGAAAAGAACGGATATTTATGTTGAGCATCATTATATCTGGGACCCATATATCACAGCCATTCACAAAGCCGGGGGAGTACCGGTCATAATCCCGGTTGGACTCGAAGGGCGGTATCCGAACAGGGTGGCTGAAAACCTGCACGGCCTAGTGTTAACCGGCGGCGGGGATATCGATCCAAATTTGTATGACAACCAGATCTCACAAACAATCATCCAGGTCGATCCCAGGAAAGACCGTACCGAGTTCGATCTGTTTAATTTAGCTTTCAATAAGAACCTACCGATACTGGGAATATGCAGGGGCGCTCAGTTTATCAATGTGGCCCTGGATGGATCGCTTTACCAGGACATCAACACCCAGGTAAAGATGGCCAGCACCCATATGCCGGATTTCCCACCGTACGAGCCGTGCCATACGGTCAGCATCGAACCTGGCACAAAGCTCCACAAGGCCCTGGGAAGCTCGCAGGTTTTTGTAAATTCCATACACCACCAGGCAGTCAAACTTCATGGCAAAGGGCTTGTGGTGAACGCGCGGGCAAACGATGGTATCATAGAGGGTGTCGAACACCCAACAAAAAGGTGGGTAGTTGGTGTACAATGGCATCCGGAATTGATGTGGGAGAACGATAAAATCCAGGCCGGGCTGTTCAAGACTTTTGTGGATGCCTGCAAGGGTTGATTAATTGGACGAGCGAGGCGAAAATTTGAACCTGGATCGGGAAGAAAGACCGGTACTATCGGTCATTATCCCGATCTACAACGAGCGTGAAGCGGTTATAGATACGCTGACCAGGGTACTTCTAATCCCATTGAATCTTGAAATTCTCACGGTGGATGACTGTTCGACTGACGGAACCATAGAAATTCTCGAGGAATTTATTAAGGACCAACCCCGTGTAAGGCTAATCAAGCATCCGTACAACATGGGAAACGGCGCGGCTGTGAAAACCGGTATACGTGATGCACGCGCTCCGGCGATCCTGATACTCGACGCCGACGGGCAGCATCCTCCTGAGGATATCCCGAAATTCTTCGAGAAAATCCAGACCTATGAACTTGTGGTGGGTGAAAGAACGAAAGGCACGGATGCGACTTCATTCCGGAATTTCGGCAACTGGGTTTTCAACACTTTCGCTAGTTATGTAGCCGGTTGCAAAATTCCAGATCTCACATGCGGGATGAGATGTATGCGTACCGAGATCGCGCGTGAATTTATCGACCTTTTCCCGAACGGTTTCAGCCTTCCGACCACGAGCACGTTATCAGTGATTAAAGCGGGATATTCACTCGCATGGATACCGATAAAGTCACCCCAGCGCAAGGGAAGCTCAAAAATCAGGCCCCTTTCGGATGGAAGCAAATTTCTCTTGATAATCGTGAGGATAGCAGTGTTTTTCAAGCCTCTACGGGTATTTCTGCCGATAAGCCTGCTCGCACTCCTGCTTGGGTTGATCGATTTCCTGGCATATCTAATTTTTCAGAACAAAATCGCAGTGTCCCCATTCGCCGCGCTCATGTTCCAGAGTTTCCTGATTATTTTCCTGATGGGGCTTATGAGCGAACAGATCGCGAACCTCAGATTTTCCGGGAGACGATAGCGCCATGCGATTAGTTGTCGTCGGTCCCACCTACCCAATCAAAGGCGGAATCAGCCACTACACAACCCTCTTAGTCCGTGCATTGAGAAAAAAACACGACGTCCTGTTTATCAGTTATAAATACCAATATCCTTCGATTATCTATCCCGGCACCGGACAGACATCGGAAGATAAAAATCCGATCATTGAGGATTGCGAATATCTCTGGCATACGCTTCAGCCCTGGAGCCTTACAAAAATCGCGCATCGCGTTAAGGAATTCGGTGCGGACGGAGTCGTTCTTACATGGGTGACTCATTTTTTCGGATGGCACATCGCGACTCTAGCGAACCGGCTAAGGAAGATTGCCGGATGCCCTGTGATTCTTCTGTGCCATAACGTCAAGCAGCATGAGGACCGTCCGCTTGAGGGCCCGTTGACCCGTATGGCTTTCAATTCATCGGATGGGTTCATAGTCCATTCAGAAGAGGATCTGAATAATCTGAAAAGGATTCGACCGGATGCTGCAATCAGGAAGAATTTCCATCCTACATACGATATTTTTGCCACATCCGCTCAGTGGAAACGCGACGAGGCCAGAAAATCGTTAGGAATCACAGATGAGCCTGTGGTGCTTTATTTTGGGGCTGTGAGGCCGTATAAAGGGCTTAAATGGCTGATTGAAGCATCGCCTGAAATCCTCGCACAGGTTCCCGGTTGCCAGATTTTCTGTGTGGGTGATTACTGGGACGGTCCGGAGGAATTTGAAAATCAGGCAAAAAAACTGGGGACGCTATTTGATCCCGAAAATCCGGAACGCGGGGGAGTCAGGATTGTATCAGGGTATATTCCAAATGAAGAAGTTGGGAA
>DAOVJF010000057.1 GCA_030673355.1 Planctomycetota bacterium
AGTTTTTCGATTTCGCCAAGCTCAGCACCTGCCTCACCGGTCGGCACAGGAGTCCCTTCGATTTCATCCGGTGATTTCCCGGTTTCGGTATCCAACAGTTCAGGTGGGAATAATTCGAGTTCGACAGGTTCATCCGGAGCAAACGAATCCTGATCCGGGACGGGTTCCTGCGTCGCGGGATGGCCATCGCCGACCGTCTCATCAGCCGGTTCATTTTGGTCCTGAACCTGTTCCTGGCCATCCGAAGGCTCTCCAGTGATCGGGTTCTCCTTCCCGATTGAAACCGGGCCGGTATCAAGGTCAGCGAGACCCCTCGAATCCTGAACCGGCTTCTCCTGTTGATCATCGCCATCATTTGATTCAACGTAATCATCAGGAAGCTGCAGCCAGTCCTTGAGGGAGGACTCATCATTGGATGGATCGGGTTTCTGGTCGGGACCTGTCATTTCAGGATAGCGCAAGAGCTTTATGAATGAATATAACTTTCTGGTTTTAAAGTTTAAACATTATAGAAATGGAGCCGAAGAGGGGATTTGAACCCCTGGCCTGCTGATTACGAATCAGCTGCTCTACCCCTGAGCTACTTCGGCCCAATACATAAAAATAAGCCGACTCAGTATACATTGAAAGGCGCAGTCGAACAATGGCAATTTAAAGCGGAGTATATAGGCCTTTTAAACGGATCTCAGGATAATATCCCGATCGCTTATTGTAATTAGTACGATTTATATAAGGCCCCTGATTACAGCTTAGGTTGCATACGGCCATGTCCAAATTCAGATTATTTTGGACAGTAGTAATCAATTACCAAATGAAATCCAAATGCCCGGAAGAAATGTCCCGGGCTATTTTTCTGTGCATCTTGGCGAATTTTTCTATTAATTCCCACAAATATCGCATCGAAACTCGTTGACAGTGTGTGAGAGAAAATGATATCTTTAGCTATAGGAATTGGTTCTAATATTCGATTATTACTCATTCCGCGAATCTTTAACAGTCGATTGTGGTTATTTTCATTTCTTCTTGGTAGAATGAAGGCTGTTACTGGATTGCTAAATGAGTATTGATATATCGCATGCAATTCCATATTGTGCCTTATCCTATAAAATGGTACAAAATTCTAAAATAACCTGGAGGTTAGAGATGGTCTTTCCCCAAAAGACTTTACTTCTCATTTACCTCGTCATATTTGCCCTGATCGTTGGTTGTTCGGGAGGCGGGGGGGAGGCCCCAACGTCGCCCGACCTTACAGATTCTGGTACTGCTGACCAGATCCGTACAAACAACACGATTAATTGGGGTCTAGGCGAGGTTGTCATTGATGTTGAAGCCGGCACGGCTGAAGTAATCCCGGCCAGAACCGCCGAATTCACCATCAACCTGACAAAGTTTTACAATCCACCAAACGATGTTTCAAAATTCACGGTCACGGTAAACATAGATGATTGTGACTTTCTTAACAGGATCATCGACATCAATCTTATCCTGCAACACCCGTTCCCCGGCACAATTTTCTGGGGATTCGATACCAGGATGACAATATTCGGCGCGGCCACTACGGTGGGTAAGCACGATAGTTCAGTGACATTTCCTGCAGCAGAGGAATTGAGAATCCTGAACGCTGATGGTTACATGCGCTGGTGGAACTTCCTAGAGTTCGGCCCGTTGGATACTCTTTTCGGTTATACCGACGGCTGGATTTCTTCACCGGGTTTCTTCACAACGTTCGGCACGGTAAACGGCTACAAGTATTTTTATGATGGTATCAGCTCGACAGAAATGCCGATCAACCCTTCAGCTTCAAACCGCGGAAAATTCATCGACAACACGGTATCCCGGAAAACCACGATCCAGTTCCCGGATATAGCCACACCTTACAAGTTCAAGTACTCCATCGCGACGAGTTGGCAGCTGCCGAATCCCAATCCGCCTTCGTCAGCCGCTGATTTCCCACTCGATGCGAATACACCTGAAGCCTACAATATCGTAGTGACCCAGGATCCCGTCAGCTCTACCGGTTTTTTTAATCCCGATACCGGTGAATTCGGCGGCAACCTGGTTCTGGATATCGAAGTTTTCGACTGGCAGGCAGACGGAAATCCCGAAGGTGAGATCGCCGGATTGTGGATTGAAAGCCAGACGCTTTTCCCATCCGCGGTTGAAATAACCAGCAATCTGGACTGGATTCCTACGGTAACCGGTAACAATTCGGTTAAGTTCTCAGGAACTATCACGAATGTAACCCCAACGGCTATTGAAGGACAGGAGATTTTTGTCACAGTTGAGAACACTGATCCCAACACCTACGAGCCAGTGCTTCCAGATTTCCTTTTCCCCGATTCGCCACTTGCCGCATACCAGCTGTTCACTTGCACCATCAAGGACAGCGGCACACCGGTTGAAAAGTGGATCCTGGTTGAGAACCCAAACGGCGGAGAAACTGCATTTATCGATCAGCTTTACACGATTTTATGGACTTGGGACGGTGCGATCATTAATGTTGATATCGACCTGTCACTGGATAACGGTGCCGATGGATATGCAATTCCGATCGCATCATCAACTCCCTGCGATGGTGTATTTGAATGGGTACCTGAAGCCGGGACTGAAACCACCGAAGCCCTGATCAGGATCACTGAATCCGGGGTTTCACCTGAAGCCCAGGATTTCTCCGATGATGTATTCACAATCGAAGTGCAAACCAATCCCGACCAGGGATGGAATCCAATACCCGGCCAGATCGGAATGCCGATAGATCCTGCACCGAACCAGAGCACGTACGTACCCGATCTCGGTATACAGAACGATGGAGCCGGTAACGAAGGCGCATGGTATATCGACCAGGAAGGTGGAGTACCACTAAGCCCAATTTTCTCGGACTACGCACTTGACTGGTCCGGACCTGGTGGTAATGCATACGAATCGGGTTTCAATTACCGACCTGCTCCGTTTGCCCGCCACGATGTAGACGCCCAGGGAGTCGCGATCAACGGGATCTTTGGGAGTACAACACAGGACTCACCTCCGCACATCAATGATCCTTATACAGGATTCTGGTACAGAAGTTACCTTATAGCCGATGGGACATATCTTCCCGGCGACCTTGCGATCCAGATCGTTGGAGACTGGGCTGAGCCCCCGGAGACCGATCCGGACGAACGTCCATGGGCTCACTTCCTGGATCTCGATAGTGGAATGCCCGGAACGCAGGGCGAGATTGCCGACGATATTCTTGCCATTGGAAAATGGTCAACTATTGAAGGTGCTCCCGAGCCCGAATCATTAGGAATGCCAGGTCAGTACGACAACGGCGGCCTTATCATCGGTCTCAGGCAATTTCCATACGATGGAAGCCTTTGGAGCTGGAACTTTCCGGATTGGACGACTGATAACACACCTGCTCCTGTCGACCAGGCATTTGATGTCACCGATGTTATGAAATGCCGACTGGCTGCAGATAATGACTCATACCTCACAACCGGATGGGTAGATCCGCCGGAAGACCTTGCCTGCCCGCTGTACATGATCGATGCAGGTGGAAATTTCTACGCCACGCTGTTCGAGATGCAGTACTCAGAAGGTTCGGTCTGGTACCTGATGTGGGAAGGCGTCTACAGGCTCCGACCTCTGTTTGACCCTCTGGACCTTTATCTCGATGATTGTACGATGGTCGACCTTGCAATGATTCCGACAGTTACCTATCTGTACGAAGGCGACTACCTGCAGGGTATGAACTGGCTGGCGATCATCTATGATGATGGTGCCGGTGGAACTATACTTGTCGTATACCATATGGACTGGACTGTTGAAGATATCATGTCTATTGTTGAAATTGAGGACTCGATCCCAGGAACACCTCTTGCGGTCGACGTTGACTCGGTGAACTTCGAGATCCACGTCATGACAGATAATGGTGGCACAATCGAAGCCACGGTATATGATTACACGCCATAATAAAAAGGAGATAAAACGATGAACAAGATTATAAGGACAATTACTTTTACACTTGTACTCGCTGGTCTCCTGGCATGGGGAGCGGTTACCGTGGCCCAGGTGCCCGGTACTTCCAACGTGGCATCTTCTATTACTGCCAATGAAATTCAGATTGAACAAAGCATCGAACTGAATGCCATACCGGCAAGCGATAGAAGCGGTTTTCGCCGCGTAGGCCAGTAAGACCGATTACAAACAAAATCTGTAGCAACCAATTAAAAAAATGCCCCCGGTTCATCCGGGGGCTTTTTTATATTTATTATGCGCCAATCGCTTCCTCTTGACTTTCGATAAAAATGAGGAAAGGTCCGAGCGGCGCAAGGACGGTGACAGAGTGCCTCCGATGCGCATGGCCACGGACGAGCAAGCACTTTTCGTCATACGAAAATATTCCCGGTCGCGTGGTCGGCACGTTGGGTAAAATATTTTTTTTAAACTAACTGATGGAATTTTATATGGACAAGAGTGCGGGCCGGTATTGAAAAAAATATAAAAAATTACCTCCCGGCTCAAATCCAGGAGGTACACGCTTGAATGGTATTCTCAAATTAGACTGGTACGCGTCACGTCGCGATATCCGCATCGGACAATTGCATCAGGAGCGTATCAGACAACTTATCAATTTTGGTTTCGTTATTGTCCTCGATGGCCTGCTCGAGCTGCTTGACGGTATCCTCGATCTGTGAGCGCATCTGGTCGGGAAGGCCGTCGCCCTTATCGGCAAGAAAGTCCCTGGCATCATTAAGGTAAAATTCGGCTTCGATCTGGGCGGAAGATTTACCGGCCTGGTCTTTTGAGGCTGTTACGGGTAAGGATTCATCACCGACCAGAGGTGCCGCGCCGCCACTGAGGCCCGGTGCGTCAGAACTAGGCGCAAACTGGACCTGGCCGACCATCTCACGGGCTTCATCCTTCTCAGTGATCCCCATCCGCTCTTTCGATTGTTTAATGATAATGTTCTTTTTAGCCCCCGAATCACGGTCGCGGGCGGTAACATTGACGATACCATTAACATCGTAATCGAAAATAACTTCGACAATCGCCTCGCCCCTGGGTTTCGGTGTAATACCTGTCAGGACGAATTCACCGAGCGAAGTATTCCGGCTGGCAAGCTTGTGATTACCCTGCAGTACGTGAATGTTAGCTTCTGTCTGGTAATCGGAAACCGTGACATACCGTCGTTTCTGGCTGCAGGGAATGGCCGTGTTCGCGTAAATGATAGGGCTGAACCTGTCATTTACAACTTCGATACCGAGTGTATACGGAGCGACATCAACAACCACAAGGTCATCGAGTTGTCCGATCTTAACCCCGGCCTGGACAGCAGCTCCGATCGCGACGCATTCTTCCGGATGGACCTCGGCGAGAGGCTCGCGGTCCAGGATTTCCGTAACGAATCTCTTGACCGAAGGCATCCTGGTGGTTCCTCCAACCAGGATAACTGAATCGATGCCGTCTTTGTCCAACCCGGAGGCTTCGAACGCTTTTTCAAGCGGTTCCCTTGTGGCCTCGACGAGAGATTCAGTCATGCTTTCGAATTCAGCACGTGTAAGAACTACATCGAGATGCTTGGGCTCCTCGCCTTCGGAATAAAGGAATGGAATATTAATATTGGTTTCGAGGAGTGTCGAGAGGTCGATCTTGGCTTTCTCGGCAGCTTCCATGATTCTCTGTCCGATTGAAAGCCGCATTTTTTCATCTTCGATGTTAAGGAGGTCGATTCCCTCTTTTTCCTTGAACTCGGCGAAAAGATGATCCGTGACAGCCTGGTCGAAATCATCGCCGCCCAGGCGGTTGTTGCCGGAGGAAGAAAGCACTTTGAAGGCGCCTTCGACCATCTTGATGATGCTGACATCGAAAGTACCGCCTCCGAAGTCATAGACAAGGATGGTTTTCGATTCTTCCTGGTGCTGGAAACCATAGGCCAGGGCAGCCGCAGTAGGCTCATTGATAATCCTTTCAACCGTAAATCCGGCAATTTCACCGGCGTCCTTAGTTGCCTGACGCTGGGCATCGGTGAAGTAGGCCGGAACGGTAACCACGGCTTCAGCGACCGGTTGGCCGAAATATGTCTCAGCATCGCGTTTTAATTTTGCGAGTATGAGAGCAGAAATTTCCTGGGGAGTATATTCTTTACCACCCAGGGTGACACGCTGGTTGGTACCCATAATCCTCTTGATAGAGGAGATGGTACGATCAGGATGCGCAACCGCCTGGTTTTTCGCAGCTTCTCCGACAAGAAGCTCACCGGTCTCGGAAAAGCCCACCACGCTAGGTGTGATCGTCTTTCCACGCTCGTTAAGGATCAGTGCAGGTTTGCCGTCCTTGATAGTTGCTACGAGACTGGTTGTGGTCCCGAGGTCAATGCCGACAATCATTTACTAATCTCTCCTTATGGACCATGACTTAAGTCAGTATCAGGGACATAAAGATATAGATGTAAATTAATTTCGTCCCTTCAACTGTTGCTTTCCCTGGTCCTGGAATATTTTAATTTTACGCCAAATTTTCACTGGAACATCCAGTGAAGGTAACATGGATATAATCCAGCCTGAGACTGAATGTATAAAGATACCAGAAAATCTACCTTGTTGATACTGTTTTCACACCTGAATCGAGTTTTTTTATTTCAGTATATACAGTAACCTCAATCAGGTCCCTACTCTACTATATCGTCCCTTTTACTGATAATTAGCTCAGGAGTGCGAAGAATTTTTGATCCAATCACAAATCCCCTGCGTTCGACCGAGAGAATCGTGCCTGGTGGGAGTTCGTTCCTTATCTCTGTACCAACCGCCGCCTGGTATTTCGGATTGAATGTTCCCTTGGTTGGTATTTCCTTTACATTATTATTACGCAGGAGCACAAGTACGGAATTATATACACCCCTGATTCCTTCGACCCATTTCTCTAGCTTTGGATCGCTGACTTCCCTGACGGAGGCGAAAAACCGATCGAAGGAATCAATGATCGGGAATAACTGCAGCATGAAATCCTCCCTGACGGATTCCTCGATCCTTTCCTTCATGTTAGTAACTTCAGGGGTAAGGCGCCTGAGTTCATTGATTGCTGTAGTCAGAAAACGAACGCCTTTCTCTTCCGATAACGGGGTCGGACCTTCCTGGGCACGCTTGCGTCCCGCTTTCACTACCGCCAGGCGGATTTTGGAAATTTCCTGGAATAACTGGACGAGGTCAATATCTTCGAGTCCCTGGAGTTCCTTCCTGACTTCCTCAATTTCTTCCGGCCATGGAACATCCAGTGGTTTTTCACCTGTAAAATCTACATGAATCTCGCGCATGATGGTCGTGCAATTATAGCAGGTTTCAAGGGCGGTAAACAAAGGAAATGGAATTTTGGCATAAATCCCACATTACAGGACCAACGATTTTGGGGGGTTCATAATTTTTGGTTCAACAAAAATTATTGTGGAATTGATATCGTCAATGCTTGAGGGGGATTCAGCCTTTTCTTCATATTTCCCTGGCTCCAGTAAACGTTAAAGGATTTCAGAATCCAAACACAAAATGCTACACTTAAACACAACATGCCTCGTGCAATACTTGGACAACATTGGCTTACCGATAAACGCTACTCGAGAAAAATCGCCGATGCGGTTGAAATCGATCGGGAATGTACATGCATTGAAATCGGCGGCGGTCGAGGTGCGTTGACCCGCTATCTAATCTCCCAGGCCGGACGGTTAATCGTTTACGAAATCGATCGGAAATGGGTCGACCATCTTAAAGAATTCGGACCCACATGGGATAAATCCGGCAGGGATGGGAGCCACGTTGAAATCCGTGAACTCGACGCCCTGGAAATCAAGTGGGATCGGAATTCCTTAAAACTTGACCCAGGCGAAAAAATAATTGTATGCGGAAACCTTCCGTTCTACCTGACGTCTCCGCTTCTTCTGAGGCTTGCATACAGCCGTCTGGATATAGAGCGCGGAGTTTTCCTTATACAAAAGGAGGTAGCGGAAAGGATCGGTGCGGAACCGAACACGAGCAATTACGGACGGCTGACGGTGTCGCTGGGGGCATTTTTAAAAACACATATTTTGTTTGATGTTCCACCTGAAGCCTTTACACCCCGTCCGAAAGTCACAAGTTCACTGATACAGATGATCCCGCATAAGCATGTACTTATTAATGATGACATTACCGATTCATTTGAGCGGGTTGTGCAGGTGTTGTTTCATATGCGCCGTAAAACACTCAGGAACAATCTCCATGCGGGATATCCGGACAAGCCCATTAGTGAAATAGAGGAATTGATCGATAAAATCGGGATTAAACCCAACGCCCGCGCGCAGGAATTACCGGTTGAGAAATTTGTCGAGTTGACCATGGCTTTGATGAGCTGATCTTGAGCAAGTAGCCCGGAAACCCATTTCGCGAAAATGATCCAGGCTTGTACATATGCTAATGAAATGGGTTTCCGGGTTACATATTGAGTTGACCAGGGCTTTGAGTTTATAAGAGGGGAAATGCAAGTCCCTATTTTTCTGACATTACCCACGTCGCCAAAACCTGCTATACCCTTAATTTTATTTCTTGAGCTCCGCGATTTTTTTCTTGATTTCGATAAACGGCAACCTGTAGACAGGGCTTGCGTTCAGTAAATTAATAAATTCATCGCCCCACTCATTTTTGACAGCACGCGGGTCGAGGAGAATAACCGCACCTGCAGGTTTGGAGGGATCGGCCGATTCCGGAACGGGACCGGCTATAAGACTGTCGATCCACCGGTTCGATGTTTCGGCGGCGAGCGGAATAAGGTAATTCGACATACCATCGTTCCCATGATCCTCATAAGTTTGAAGTGCCGCACGATGCACAGGCTCCTCTGGAGACACAAACGGAAGTTTAACCATTACAAGTACGGTGAAACCCGCAGGGCGGAGGTCGACGCCGTCCAGGAAATTCCTTCCGCCAAGCAGGAGTGTTCTTGGGTTCGTTAAATATTCACGAACAAGAGAGCTTTTAGTACCATCCATATACTGGGCGAGTACGATACAGTCGGACGGCGGATTGGTTTCCAGCAGTTCGCGGATACGCCGTAGTTCGTGGTGGGCGTTGAATGCGGCAATCGTTCGGCCCCCGAGGGTTTCAGCCAGCATCCTGAGGAGGTTCGCGGTCCGTTCCATGTACTTTTCCCAGTGATACCGCCGTCCCGACCGTGCTGTCGGTGAAGTCACATCCACGGGGAGGAAAAGCCCGGGCAGTACAAGTGAAGGCTCCTCCAACACTCGTTCCTCGACCGGTTCGGCGATCAAGCCCCACTGGTGACGGAACCGCTCGAATGAATCACCGGTCCTTAAATGACGGTCAATTGCCAGCACACCCCCTGTCGATTCTTCAATAACACGGTGGACAACTTCCCCTATTTCAATGGGCACCAGATTCAGGGATACCCGTTTAGGTTTCCTTACAGGGACTCCTTCAATCGAAGCTGCCAAACCCGTTGGAATTTTTATGAACGTCCTGATTGTCTCTTCAGCACGTGCAAGCACTCTAGTAAAAACCTTGTTGGCACGTGAGATTGTTTGATTTTCTTCAATTTCCTTTGCGGTGTTAGTCAGTGCATCACTGGCAAGGTCGAGGGCTGCTGCAAGTTCCGAGAATTTTTCATCCTGCCAGCTCTCATCGTCAACCGGGATCGGTTGGGAACTTCCATGCGGCTGAGAATTTCGGTAGTTGCTTATTGTCCTCTTGCATGTTTCCGTCAGGTCCTGAATCTGAGCCAGAGCCGACCTGATGCAATCGACAAACCCGGTAGTATCATTTTCATTAGCTTTAACCAGGGTAACGAGTCGGCGGCATAATACATCCAGTTCGAGCGTATAACTCTCGGTTTCACGGGCTGAGCTGACAAATTTTGAGGCATTCTCGATGATACAAGCATCTACCGATTCGAGCAGACGTTCCTGGATCTCTTCATCTTTTTTCCTTGTACAGAGGTGTTTCTGGGTTA
>DAOVJF010000550.1 GCA_030673355.1 Planctomycetota bacterium
ATTAATGCGATGACGCGGACTGTCATCGACGGGTGATGTCGAAATCGATGTGAGTGCGATGCTTGAAAGCTTCTGCTGGTAAATTTCGATTTCCCCCAGGAGGTCAATAATACGCATACGTTTTGTGGGGATGAAATTCTGAGCCTTCTTCAGGAGTGCCGCGAAGCCCTCAAGGAGTGAACGTCTATCCTGATCGGCCGTTACTTCGATCGTATTCCCGCAGAGATGCACAAGCTGGTTAAGCGCGACACGTACATCGTTACCCTTTGTTTCTGGAGTCAGGATATTGGATGCCATGCCGAAATCGATGATTTTAATGAACGGTTTGTCGTCATCGATGTGTGAAACCATGATGTTTCCGCCGTGGAGATCATCATGTGAAAGTTTTCTGGCCTGGAGGAAATCAAGGGTGCTGAGGACCTGATGAGTGATCTTGAACAGAGACCTGGGTTCGAGAGGATTTTTATCGTGGGCCAGTTCCCTAAGGGTTTTTCCTTCTATATATTCTGTGACAATGTAGTGGAGGGTCGCTGTCCCGCCGTCGATTTCATAATCTTCCTCTCCAAGATCAAGGATACTTGCGATATGTGGATGGCCGCGAACCTGCATAGCCTTACGGCTCTCTGCTTTCCAGCTCTCGCCGATTTCTACATAGACCCCTGCGATAACGGTCTTGATAATTTTAACAACAACACGACCCTGCAAAAGGGTGTCATAAGCCTTGAAAGCATGAGCCGAAAGCCCGCTGCCGATGTGAGCCTCGATGAGGTAACGCCCCTTCAGCCGGAGACCGATATATATGTTTGGATCTTCAAACATTGGTATTTGAAATCCGAATTAATTTTCAAAGGTAATTACTTGATACCGCGCCAACAGTAATAATTTCCGGTTGTTAACTGTGCAACACAAAAAGCAGACTGATCTGCTTGCCCTGCAGCCGTAAATTGTAATTACCTGGATACGAGTTGAGGAATAGAAGAGAAATTGGTTTGAGCTGAAATTGATTCTTGAGAGATTTGCCGGACCCGAAGAGGATCAGGCGATAAAGCCGGAATTTCGATTTGGTTCATCTTCGCCGACAGGAAATATTAGAGGTAACGAAAATGTATGCTCATCTTCCCCGGACAGCTCGGCACGTTTTCGGTTTCCAGACGAATCGGTACGTGAACCATCCAGGTGATTACGAAAAGCGGAAAAATTTTCATTATTGGTGAGTTTTTCAGACCCAGGCAGCAAGCTACGAGTACAAGTCTCCTTCATAGCTGTCCCCTTTCCAGTCATCCAACCCCAGGACGACCGATCAACGCAATCCATTTGATACTAATTGTTTACTATGTCAGTACCTACTTCGCAAGTGGCTGAATTAAATACGATTGTTGGCTTACATATATTATAATGCGCATATCATGCATCGCCAGCGGGTTTCATTAATAAAATTTCAGTAAATATATCGATCATTTTTTGTGTGAAAAATTATTTCCACTACATTACATTATATGAGTTATTTAATTGTGTTTAAATTTTGAAATTATGATTTTCACCGGCACTCCGGAAATGATCTCTTTGAGTTCCGGAGTCAATTCGCGTGTACTGTTTCCGTGAAAAGAGTTTATAATAAGTCCAATTAGTTCTTTTGAGTACTTAAAGCCGAAAACGGCAGGTACTTCGATTTGAATTCATAGCGATACCTGTATGCAGGATCAACCTGAAAATATAATTCAACCGGAAGCCGCATCCCTGACTCCCGTGGTCTCTAATCAAGACCTCCGTTATATCCTTGGAATTCTCCTGTTGACCATTCTTGTTTACCATCCGATGTTTTTCGGCATACCAGTCATGCCTGATACATGGGAACGGTTCGAGCCGTGGAATACAGAACTCGGTCTTGATGGCCCGGCCGATCCGGACATCCGGGATTCAAACAACGATGCAATCCTCCTTTATATTCCATGGAATAAATTCGCGCACGATGAACTAAGGACCGGTCGAATTCCGGCATGGGACCCGTACTGCCTTGGGGGAGTGCCGCTCCTCCAGAATCACCTGGTCCCTG
>DAOVJF010000631.1 GCA_030673355.1 Planctomycetota bacterium
CATACTTCAAATGGTTCTTTAGATGTCTTCTTGAGCAAGTTCGATTCATCGGGTAACTTCGAGTGGGCGCGGACCTGGGGTGGGACAAGCTTTGATATTGGCTATGGTGTAGCAACTGACGGCTCCGGGAATGTCTACGTTACAGGTTATTTCTACAACGATACAGTCGATTTCGCTCCAACCGATCCGCCCTGCAACGAGGCTCCGGATGAGCACACCTCGAATGGATGGAATGACGTATTCCTGACCAAACACCTCCCCAACGGCTGCTGGTAATTAACCCCAACTCTGTTTAACAGATTTTCATAAATTTTCCCGCATTAAAAGTCATTTAATCAAAATAAAATGCCGGTAACCTGCATCAAAATTAATACAGAGACGTGAACCCAGGCCACAGGAGTAAAGCCATGAAACTTTCCCTGCCATTTAAATGCTCTGAGGTGGGCAGGCGGGAAGTACTGGAAGCACTCATAAAGCATGAACTTTGTGAAGAAGATGAAAACCGGGTGCTGGAACACCTCAGAATATGTCCGAAATGCCTGTCAGAAATGGCATCGGTGATCGGACAGATTGTATCGATCCATCATGAAGGATATGACATTTGCAGCCTGGAATAGTAAATTGGATTACCGCGAAGCGTTCGAGGTCTTTTTTCTCGTAACTAAAAATAAAACATGTCGCCCTGCATTCTTCCCGACTCGTCTAACAGGACCAGTGCTGTTGAGATTTGACGGCTACCGGATGGCAAGCCGGATTCTGGTGAATTGAAACTCATCGCCATCCCCGTTGACGAACCCCCGTCAAGGTTAATCGCAGAGGTGCACCCGAGATCCAGAAGTGTCCATGCCAGCTCCTCAAGCGTGGATCCGATACTTCGACCGCCAGCTACCCCCTCAACCGTAACAAGAAAAATCCGGTTATTATTGTCGATACCAACGGCGGTACGGGCCGAGCGGCCGTTCGCGATATCATCACCGATATCGTCCTGTTCGGTCGTGACGTTGACCACACCGTTTCGGACGAGGAACGGTCCGCCCTGCAAGGCGTGCCTGATCGAATTCCGTCCGTCGTTTATGTAAATCTCAATATCAACC
>DAOVJF010000619.1 GCA_030673355.1 Planctomycetota bacterium
AAGGCCGACAGGAATGTCGGCGCACCTGAAATAAATGTTATTTCTGGAAATGGTATAAGTACCGGTGGATGATTAACTAATGTCATATCCAGCACAATGTCCCGTATGCAGGACGCTGCTTGAATTTCCTGAACCGTCGCCATATGAACCGGTGCGGTGCCCGTCGTGCGATACCAGGTTCAAGCTGGAAGGACGCCAGGCGGCACATCTCACGTTCACCGATTATTACGGGATGCTCGGAGTCAGCCCGGATGCCCCCGATGTCGAACTCGGTAAGGCGATCCGTGCGAAAATTCTCGAACACCATCCGGACCGAAATCCTGACGATCCAAACGCTACTGAAAAACTCCGGGAGATAGTCCAGGCCAAGGAACTTCTCGGGGATCCGGAGAAAAGAAAAATCTATAACTCGGTGTATTACGCGATACCCCTTGCCAGGTGGGCTAAGGCAAGGCGGCGATACCAGGCTCCGGGTGCGGATTATTCCAGGCGGGAACCACCCCGACAGCCTCGCGATCGCGAACCCGGATCATCTTCTCCAGGCTGGATCTACGAGGAGATGACAAGGAGCGCAAGGAAGCGAAGCGAGCATACGTCGGCTGAGAATATCGAACACCTGATAGATGAAATAGAGGTCATATTCATGCAGGCCGGAGTGCCGATCAATGTCAGCGGTAAGCACGGTATGCCCGGGATCCGGATCAACGATCCTGTCTGGCGGTGGATCGGCACAATCTCACTAGCACTGGCCGGCATGTTGTATGGCATGCTAAACGGTTCCATGATCGGGACAATTCTTCTCACCATTATAGGAGGGGTGGTCGGATGGATCCTGACCTCGTATCCAGGTGGGATTGTGGTCCTGGCGTTTCTAACGGCCAGGATATTTATTTTCGGTTTCCTGCTGGCGCTTATAGCTTCGCGGGTGACCAGCGGGTTCTGGTTTCCGGAAAATATTAAATCAGTATTATTAGTAATTGAAACCGGTCCGTTACTTGGCTCGATAGCCTTCGGGTTATGGGGTATCGGGACCAGTGCAATGAGCGCAAGGTCGCCTTATATCGTGCATCACCTGGTCCACAGGCAGGCTGTATTGGGGGCATGGATCGGGGCATTGCTGGCTGTCTTTTTCTCACTGGTCGATGCCATTCAGGACAGTCAATTGCAGGTGATCATGGGATGGTGGATGGTTTTTTTCACAGTGTATCTCTTTCTCGACACGAAAATTTTCGGAAGATCGTGGGTGTTCATCAGGGATCGGGGTTAATTAGTTTAAAGTTGAATTGATTTTTTTATTATTGTAGAGTACATTGAAATTGTAATCCTGTTAAATTATTTTTAACAGCTTTAACACTATTCCTCCGGGGGGAAAAGGC
>DAOVJF010000114.1 GCA_030673355.1 Planctomycetota bacterium
CGCCCGCAAGCTCGTGAAGCACCTTGAGAACATCCTCCTGGTAGACGATGATCCCGTAGGTGTCCTTCAGGATTTCCGCCATTTTCGGGTGCGCGTTTTTGATTTTTTCGGGGTTGTGATGCCGCTCGATAAATTCCTGCATCATGCCGCTTGCCGATACGCCGGGCCTGATAAGCGCGGTCGCCGCCATGTGCATGTCATAGGACGGCGTCCCGAGCTTCTTTATAAGCCCCCTGATCATCGGGGATTCGCCATCGAAACACCCCACCGTCGCGCCCCTTTTAAAAAGCCTGATCGTAGGCTCGTCCTTCGATATCTCGTCCATATTGTTGATGTCGATTTTGATTTCCCCGCCGTTACGCGCGATCGATTCGACCGCGTCCTCGTAACATCCAAGCCCTCGCTGCGACAATAAATCGAGCTTGATAAGCCCGACATCCTCGCAGTCGCGCATGTCGTACTGGGTGATCACGAATCCTTTCGCGGCGCGGTTGAGAGGGGCATAGCGCGAGATCGGCTCCGGCGAGATAACCAGTCCGCCGACATGCACGGATTGATGGATCGGAAGTTCCACGATCTTTTTCGTGTAATTGATGATCGTTCTGAGCGGTTCATCGTTCAATGGAAGCCCGGTCGATACCGGATGCCTGCCGAGGTCCTCACTATCGATTTCACCCATGCGATGTCCCCACCAGGTGGGAAGGTAAAGGCTCCATTTCGAAATTTCCTGGTTTGAATAACCGAGAGCTTTCCCGACCTCCCTGAACGCGCTCTTGAACCCGAGCGTGATGATTGTCCCGACACTCGCCACCTTCTCCTGCCCGTAGCGCTCCTCGACATACCCGACCATCTCATCGCGATGTTTCCACGAAAAATCGAGATCGATATCCGGCGGCGATGAGCGTTCGGGATTCAGGAACCGCTCGAAATAAAGATCGTAGCGGATCGGATCGACCTGCGATATGTCGAGCCCGTAGCTGACAATCGAATCGCCCGCCGACCCGCGCCCGAGCGTGCGGTATCCCCTGCGGTGCGATTCATCCACGACATCGGAGACGATCAGGAAGAAATTCGCGAATCCCTGCTCGTCGATCACCCGTAGCTCCATGTCGAGCCGCGACTGCACCTCGGGGGTCCAGTTTTTGTATTTTTCCCTCAGGCGCGGGACCACCTTTTCCGTGAGTTGGTCGATCGGACGCTTGCCCTGCGGTAGGTCCGGCGGCGGTGGTATGAGCCATTTTCTTTCGGGCCATTTCCACGCGCAGCGGACGGCAAGCTCCTTCGCGTTCATCAGGGCGTCCTGCACGTTCTGATCGTTGAACGGTTTTTTCCGTTCCGGGTACGGTTTGAGGTGGCAGGACGGGTCGACGATGGGGATACGGTCCTTGAGGCATCGGCCGGTGCGCATCGCGGTAAGGATCGCCTGTATGATGAATTCGTCCTTTGTACCCATGTGGATATTTCCGGTGGCGACAAGCGGGCGTTCGAGCCGCCTGCACTGCCTGAGCATCCTGAAAAATTTTTTCCGGGTTAACGACCGTTCGCCCCATGTAAGTTCGCCGAACAACCGTCCGGGCGGAATTTTTTCATGGAGCTCGCAGAGGATGTCGGGCAGGTCCGCGATGACAACAAAACCCTCATGGGCGTACTCCGCCGCCAGCTCGATCGGATCGAAACCGTTGTCTCTTTCCAGATGCCTTGTGCTGACAATTTCCGAAAGCCTCCGAAACGCATCCAGGTTTTCAGTGAGGACGATAAGCCGCCGGCCCGGATTTTCGGGATCGGCAATCTGGGACCCGATGATGGGCGCGATCCCGTATTTGTGGCAACTCTTTACAAATCTCGGGACCGCCCAGAGTCCGTCGCGGTCGGTGATCGCGAGATGTGTGTAGCCGAGGCTCGCGGCACGCTTGACGAGCAGTTCGGGGAGCGATGTCCCACGTCGCATGCTGTAGGCGGAGTGGATATGAAGTTCAGGAACCGGCACGGGTAACTCCTTCCAGGATTTAGAGACTTACAAAACACAGAAATCAAAAAACCTGGAAGGATTATACCACAGAATACTTAAAATTTGTATAGTATCCTGTAACTTGCGCATTCTGCGCATGATCTTCAGTCACACGTGCATTCTGCACGTGCTGTTTTTTTCAGATTTTTCCCAATTTTCATGTCAGGAATTTCCTTTCCCAGGCGTTGTATAAGTATGAAGCGACAAAATGAAGGAGGACATGCACAGAATGTGCATGGGACTGAAGATCATGCGCAGAATGCACATGTTACAAATTTGGGCCGGGTAACTCCCTATTCGTTTTTTTATACCAGGGAAGATTTTGAGAGGATTGAGCAACGTAAAGGTGCATACCTTCCCCATTGGAAGGCGGCAAATGCTGTTTATCATGTTTCTTTCAGATTGCATGATTCAATCCCTAAATCTGTAAGTGAGAGACTGGCTGCTGAGAGGGATGCCATGCTGGCAGCATTGAGAGACGGTAGTAAACCTTTTACAAAATTTGAAAGGGAACAGGTTCTGTATTTGTATTCAGAAAAAATAGACCGTCACCTGGATAAAAGCTACGGATCATGCTGGTTGAAGATAGGAGAAATCGCTGAACTTGTAGCAAATGCTTTGGGCTATTTTGATGGTGATCGTTATGATTTATTAGCCTGGTGTGTGATGCCGAACCATGTCCATGCTGTTGTACATCCAATCGGAAAATATACAATTTCAAATTTAATGCATTCCTGGAAGTCTTTTACAGCAAGGAAAGCCAATAAGATCCTGAATCGTGAAGGAAAATTCTGGATGCAGGAATATTTCGACAGGATCATGAGAAATCCGGAAGAACTCATGAAAAATATGGATTATGTGTATATGAATCCGGACAGTGCTGGATTCGAAAATTGGAAATGGAAAGGCAGGAAGGATATTAGCGGATTGATTTAAAGCACATGCACAGAATGTGCATGGGACTGAAGATCATGTGCAGAATGCACATGTTACAGGTGGGCAGAATGCGCATGTTACATACATAATTCGAGTCTTCAGCGAATTTCCACTTGCATTTCATAAGGGTTTCCGCGTTACAATCTCCCTACGCGTAGATTACTATACGTAGATTACTATACGTAGATTACTATGCGTAGATTACTATCCTGAGGAGATCCATCATGACCGACTTGCACTGGGACACTTCTATCACTGAGGTCACCCCGACTAAAATAAACATCCGAGGATACCCGATCCAGGACCTCATGGGTAAAATCACTTTTTCTCAAACCATCTGGCTTCTCCTGATGGGTGAAATGCCCGATGAGACAAAGTCAAAACTCATCGATGCGATCCTGACCCAGACGATCGACCACGGTCCCGCGCCGCCATCGTGCCAGACAGTGAGATGGGTCGCATCGACAGGCGCGAGCCTGAATACCGCGGTCGCGTCGGGGATCATGTGCATGAACGAATTTCACGGCGGCGCAATCGAAGGATGCTTCCACGCCCTCCAGGATGGAATAAAAATTCAGAAAGACGATAGTATTTCGTTCGATGAAGCGGCGGGAAAATTGATCTCAGATTATAAGGCACAGGAAAAACGCATACCGGGATTCGGGCACCAGCTTCATAAAATCGATCCGCGCACTGTCAGGCTTTTCGAAATCTGCGAGGAATTAAATTTCGATGGCGACAATATCCGAATGGTGAAGGCACTTGATAAGGCGTTCGCGGATTCCGGAAAACCTCTCACATTAAATATTAACGGCGCGACCGGCGCGGTACTTGGTGATCTTGGAGTACCACCTGAACTGATGAGCGGATTTTTCATGATGTCGAGAGTGCCGGGTCTGATAGCCCATTCAATCGAGGAAAAAACCCGCCAGCGCCCGATGCGGAAGATACATCCGACGGACTGGGGGTATGATGGCTCTGAAGATCGAGACGTACAGTAGGTGTAAATTTGATATAATTAAATTCCGTGGCATGCGACTCCGGTGGATATACAGGGGAAAGAGTGAAACCATTATATAAATTCAGGCAGAGTTATAAGTCAATCCATCCAAATGAAATTTGGTTTTTCGTACCTTATTTCATTGCAATGTGTATTTTGGCAGTCATTGATTATTCTGTTGATGATTTCAGATTTAAATATGATTTTCTACTTTGGTTACCTTTAGTAGCATCTTTATTCTATTTTACTTTTATCAAACCCTTTATTTCAGTTATAGATCTGAAAGTCTTCCCGAACCATCTCCTCGTAAAATCACAGTATGGTAAAGCCCAAGATATAAATGATTTGGTAATCCCCGCAAATAGTATTAAAA
Source organism: Planctomycetota bacterium (assembly GCA_030673355.1). Lineage (GTDB taxonomy): Bacteria > JAJVIF01 > JAJVIF01 > JAPKYR01 > JAPKYR01 > JAPKYR01. Next base: position 4,318 of record DAOVJF010000114.1, read on the forward strand.
ACATCCAACCTGAATATGAATATAACTGCAAGTTCAATCATTCAACAAAGTGGCTACCTGGAAATCCTGGTGAAGGTAAATGGGAAGGATGGTTTATTTATCTCGCATGGCTGCCCGTTGACTTAACTGCGATCGCAGTCGAAACGACCGAAGGTAAATACCTGATCGGTTGTAACGATCCGGTGGATGTTGCTGAGAAGTTGAATGAATTGTACGCGTCCCAGATCCAAAAAGAGGACGCGTTAAAACTTGCCGACCGGATCCGAAAACGATTTAAAGGAAAGGAATTTGAGGACAGCACAACTCTTATCCGGGAAGACAGGGAGCGGTGAGTGACCTTGTCATTGAACCATTGGTAACCGCAAAGTGGTTCGTTGAAGCGGTTTTACTTAATAATTATTACCAAATCCTGCAACCTATCCGTCCGAAACCTATCCGTCCGTATTTATTGCCGTGACTATATCCACAATTTTTTGTTCCCAATTGTCAACCGGCACCTGGCATGTCCCGACAGCCTCGTGCCCGCCGCCGCCGTACTTCAACATCAGCGACCCCACATCGGTTTTGGATGTCCTGTTGACGATACTGTGCCCGACCGTAAAAACCATGTTCTGCTTTTTAAATCCCCAGATAATCCGTATCGAGATATTGCAGTCCGGGTGCAGGACATATTCCTTGAACCTGTTACCGCTCAGAATTTCATCGACCTCGTGCAGGTCGATAATCAGGCAATTATCTTTGACACTACTGTTTGTACTGATCATTTCCTCATACAGGGGTTCCTGCTGGAAATAGCGCTCGACCCGTTCCTTGACATCCTTGATTTCCAATATCTCGTCAGCGTTCATGGTCCGGCAGTACTGGATCATGTCCTCCATGAGCATGTAGTTCGAGATACGGTAATCGCGGTAACGGCCAAGGCCGGTTCTGGCGTCCATGATAAATGAAAGCAGCACCCATCCTGCCGGATTCTGAATCTCATCGATCGTGAACTGCGCGGCGTCCGATTTGTCAACGGCCGCCATCAGTCCGGTCTCATCGAGTTTCGAGAATTTTTCCGCACCACCGTAATAATCGTAAATAACTCTCGCGCAGCTTGGCGCCGGACGGCTATCGCCCTCGAAATGGAATTTCTCTGTTAATTCCTCGCGCTCCTTCTCGCTCGAGTGGTGATCGAACCACAACCCGCATCCGTCCACATACGGGATGTTCGTAAGGACGTCGTTACTCGTAACTTCGATCAACCCATCCTGGACATCCTTCGGGTGCACAAATTTGTACTCATCGACAATCCCGGCTTCCACCAGGAGTACCGCACAGGCTAAACCATCGAAATCTGATCTTGTTAACAGCCGCATAGCTGGCTCCTTTACTGAATTAGACCTTCCAACCTGTAAGGGTTTAAGGAATGTAGCATGGATTGTACAAGCGCAATGCCGATTGGTCAATATCCCGCGAACATTGGAACCGGGAGAACGGGATCAATTACATCCGCAGCCGCATCCGCCTTCGGCCTTCTCAGCTTCCTCAATCTGGCGCCGGACATCGTCCATGTCAAGCTCCTTGATTTTCCCGATCAGCTCTTCCAGGGCTTCTTCGGGCAGCATTCCGGACTGCCTGAAAACCTGTATCTGCTCCCTGAATGCAGTGAGTGTCGGAATCGACTGGATCTGGAATCCGGAAGCAAGTTCCTGCTGATGCTCGGTATCGCACTTGGCGAAAACGATACCCTCATGTGCTTCGGACACCTTCTCGTAGACCGGACCGAACGCTATACACGGTCCGCACCATTCCGCCCAGAAATCAATGATTACGATATCGTTATTTTTAATCGTTTCATCGATATTTTCTTTGGTTAATGCGAGTGTTGCCATTAAATTAGCTCCATTCTTCTGTACCGGATTTTCCGGTACACAATAAAATTAACGTTGGAGGTTTCGGGCACGAACCCGAAACCTCCAACGTAATAAGCCAGCTTACATGCACATCAGCAATCCGTCAACCTTTGGGTTTCAGACAGTATTTAATCTGATTCAGAGTCACCGGGCACGTCCACGGGATTTCTACTCTCGCTTATCTTGCCCGATTTAATGAAAAATGATAGCATTCAATTGCTGATGGGCAGATAATTTGTGCTACAGGTATGGGAAGCCTGTTTTTTTTTCGGACGCCTGTCACGTCATTTTTAAAACTGCATCCGGACGGTTATCCCTGACAGTTCAGGATGCGGAGGTTAATTGTGTCTGAATTAAAAGCTCATGATCATAAACTGAATCCCGGGGAACTTGAGATCGATCTTTTCTGTAACGGTATCAAGATCGACGAGTCCTGCACGCTTGAGAGCGATGCGAGGCTGTTCTCCCGAACCCGCGCCGGGCTTGGAAGCGGACTGGAAATAATAATTCCCGGCGATTTGAAGGAAATCTGGATGAATATCCCGGTCGAGGAGGATTTTGTCCAGGCGACCCCATATTATCTCAAGAAAAGGGATGACAAATATTACGTTTTCGACGAAAGGTCCGATTACGAGTACGAAGTTAAAATTCCGCCCGAACCCACCTGGTACACGAAGAAAACTTCTCTCGGAAATCCGATGAGCATGGTCGGCGTGCTGCAGGGAACCTACCTCGGCGTCTACATCTCCGGGTCCTGCATGTACTGGTACGACCGCCCGAAACGTAACTGCAAATTCTGCACGACCGGGTTTAATGTCGGCATCAATGAGATTCACGACAAGGACCTGGACGAGCTTGTCGAAGTAGCGACCGCGGCGAAGGAAGAATCCGGCGTGACGTTCTGCCATTTCAATACCGGATGGCAGGAAGGGAAAGGGCTTGACGCGATGGCGCCATATGTGCACGCGATCAAGACGCGAGTCGGCCTGATGACGGGCGTGCAGTGCATACCCGCGACGAAGGAAAATCACTGGAAATACGACTGGCTGATCGATTGCGGAACCGACCATTTCAGCTTCTGCTACGAGTTCCATTCACCGGAATGGTTCCAGGAAATCTGCCCCGGCAAAGAGGACACGCTCGGCCAGCAGACATTTTTCGACGCGATGGAATACTGCTGTTCGAAACTCCAGAAAGGCCAGGTGTCGGGCGAGATCATCGCGGGACTCGAACCTGTCGATTGGACGATAAAAGGTATCGACTACATCACTTCACTCGGCGCGTTTCCGACAGTGTGTATTTTCCGTCCGGTAATCGGATCGGACTTGGAAAATACGC
>DAOVJF010000321.1 GCA_030673355.1 Planctomycetota bacterium
AACACAAAATCAGCATCAACCATTAATGTGTTCGGTGTCACCTCTACGGCTCCGCATGGATTCACATCGGTCAGTTCAGCATAAAAATCTAAATAGTAGGGCCGAATATCTCCGGTAGGATCAGTCGACATGCTTATAAAATAATTTCCGGGCAGAAGTGACTGGTCATCCAGCGAGAGTATGCTCATGCCCGATATCGTCTCTTCTGCAATCACATTGTGTAAATTATCGTAGAGTGTGGCTATTGCCGGCCCCGCGTCGCTGTAGACGAGGATATCACCCGACAGCGAGTAACCGAGTGGGATTTCAAAATAATAATAATCAATGTTATCGTCGGGAAGGCATACCTGGCCTTCGACTCCGGCATCAAATAAAATCTCAACCGCCTCACCGAAATCGTTGTTCGCGTCGCCCGTACAAACCGGGTCGGGGATGTCAATTACCATCGTCTGCCATGCGGAAACATTGGACGCGGGAGCTGCTGCGCCCAATCCCTGGTTATATTCGGGACCTCCGGTTGATCCGGCCTTTACAGCGATCAGCACCTCCCCCGCCTGGGTTGGAATCGCCAGGCCGGTGAGGTCGGCTGTATATCTTGCGTTGTTAATTGTTTCATCGAGGAATAAAGCGGTCACGCCCGAGGCCATCAAGTCCGGCGAGAAAATTCTCACCGTGTCAATTTGAGGAGCGGTTAATCCCGCGTCGAGACCCTGCCAGTCGTGCACATTCGCCTGCAATCGAAGTACACCGCCGCCGATGCCGGATTCGCTGTCGTAATAAAGCGTATTTACTTTATCTGCCAGTGCGATGTAAAACGCCTCCGGCTGATTGGCTTCTATCGGAAAATCATCCGGAATTTCCAGGGGCGGATCCGGGGAGGGAATATCCCAGCAGCCGTCGATCACATATCCGAAAACAATCACAGGACCGGGATCCATCGGAAATTGGATCAAATACCTTCGCGTATTTACGCTGCCATATCTGAAAACCCCTCTGCCAACGTTGTTCAGAAGCGAGGTGTTGTACAGGGGACCCATACCGTCTGTCGCATCAAGGACATCGGCAAAGTGCTTGTATGGATTCACTGTGGCTGTCAGGTTTGCAGCGGTCGTATTTGTGTAAAGCCCGTCCGTATAACCCAAAACTCCGGGATCGGTAAATTCGGTCGGATTCCACCAGCGTGTAAACCCATCCGCATTTTCAAGACGGGTTTCATCGACATCCGCAAAGAACATTGAACCTATCGCCAGGGAACCCGGCGCCATCAAAATCCCTTTTACATCGAAAATCGAGAATTGCGGGTGAATAGGGAGCGGGTGCGTGAGAGTGAAATCAACTGCGAACAGCCCGGATGGGGGATCGCTTTCACCCGGAATCACTGCCAGTGAAATCCCCATCAGGTTTACAAAAATTTTCGTCAGGTTCAGATGCAATTCACTCGTCCGCATCGGAATTGGAGTTATTGAGAGTGTTTCAGTATCGAGTTCAATGAGGTATGAACCAAGGTTTATGCGGTGAGCTGATTCGGTGGTTCTGTTACCAGTGGTGATACCTGTGTCTCCTGCTGCGTCAGGGCTTGCTGGATTAGACTGGCAGCTCGTTACGTGTAGTATGAGTACAAATATTACTAGTAGTAGTGATAAGTGATTCCTGACCATAGAATGCCTCCGATTGAATGCACTAAAATTGTGGCTAGATTATAGCACTGATTTTGATCCAGTACCTCAGGAAGCCGATCGGAACTAAGCGCTTACTATTTGGAAATAACGGGGATTTAACTCAGGTCTCAGTTAATTGTTGCTCAATAAAGGTCATAAATCCTGAGCCCGGTAAGAGCATGCATCTCGTACAGGGCACCATCGTGAGCCAGGAGCCCTCTGTTCATATATCCGGGCCACGATCCAATTTCACCATAAATCGACAATGAACCGGGTGGCCACAGGCTTACAGCGTTTGTCGCATGGGTATTGTCCGAAAGGTATGCGAAGTGGTGATCCAGCGCCATGTATCTCATATTCGGCGGCCATGGAAGAACGAGTGAACCGACATTGGCGGGAGCCGATCCAACCGAAATATTCTCAGCGTACAGGGTTCCGGTACTGATGATGTATAAAATGTTGTGCCTTATGGCGAGCTCCCGGATATCTTCTGGCTTTGTGTACGAACCGGTAAACGCCGGGATGCTGGGTATGGAAATATCGAATATTTTAACGTTGGCGCCGTCATAACCATACATGTATCCATCGCCTGCAACGAGGTCATAAAGCATAGGTGGATGTAAAACCAGCGGCAGTTGCGTCACTGCAGGTATGGCCGACAGGTCAAAAATTTCAAACGATCCGTTTGCCAATGCCGCATAACAATAATCGCCATGGACGAGAACTGAGGTGATTGACACAGCCAGGGCATAATCGGCAACTAACGCGGGAAAATCGTAATAACCCAGCCAAAAAATATTCAGGTCTCCGGAACTTGAGCCCCCGACCGCGAGTTTATTTCCATCCATTGAGATGGATGATGGATTAAAACCAAGCTGACTCTCCATCACGATCCAGGCGTTCGATGGATCGGAAATATTCACGGTCACCAATGCTCCGTGGGAGTTTTTCGATTCAATGAAGTATGCATAGTCACCGCCAGCGACACCGTCAACCGGGTAATTAAGGCACGGCACCCTTGCGGTTTCTACCGGGTTCAGAGGAATGCTGAGATCATAAACTGAAAATCCGGCATGCTCGGGAATATTTAACAGCACTTCACCATCCGCGTAAACATAATGCGAATCCGAGACTGTATTTTTAGAAATTACCAGGACCGGTGTTGCCGGGTTTGAGTAATCAACGACAGCAAGTCCCTGGGAACCATCGCCAACATATGCTGTGGTGCCGGCTGCATCCAGGTAAAGCGCATCGCCAGGGATATAGACGCCTCCCTCATTGGCCAGTCCTGTGATGTTGGAGTAACTGAAGACGCTGATAGCTCCCTTGTTCATTGTATCAACCCAGCTATTAAGGATATACAGCCCTTCAACTGCGAAATCCGTGTAATATCCTGAAAACAATGTAATTTGTCCCTTATTTACAGGACTGTAGGGATTCTCTACCTCATATGCAGTAATAGTACCGCTTGTACTATAGATCAATGCCGTGTGATTGCCTTCCGGGTCGATCAGGTCCATGCGCTCCTTGATCTTCGGTGCGATAAATTCCGTAATTAATTCCGGGCTGGATGGGTCGGGTATTATGTCGTAAAAAATGATTTTTTTATCCCCGCCGGTATCAGTTGCGACGTACAGTGTTTCAGAGTTCATTGTGATGCTCTGAATAATTCCCGGTATCACGAGAACATCTTCGTGGTGGACAGGATTATTCGGATCCGTGAAATCCACAAGATCCAGCCCGGCAGGATTATCGGTCGGAATTTCCCAGTAATACAGGTATGGATAATTAAAAGTTGGTTCAGGCAGGACTAAGTCCGGAATCCTTGCCACATATGCCGGACTGGTAGTATCGCTGATATCGTATACCCAGATACCAGCCTGTCCTGTTAAGAAAACATAATTTTCATGCTTGGCCATCCATTTTACTTCCAGATCGAGCCATGGAGGTGTTACATCGACCGGACTGACCGGCGTGACATCGGTCAGCGTGGCGTCTGCTTCGAGAAGGTAGATCAAAGTACCCGGACCTGCGACCGTGAAAAACACCACGTATGTACGAATGTAATAACGGCCGGGATCCAGGTCGAGTTTATCAAGGTCAAAAATATGCTGGTTTACCGTAACCTGCGTCGACGGCCCGATATATTGCCCGAATTGATCGAACAGTTCCATTCCCCATATCATGGCATCCATGAAACAATTTATTTGCCCTTCAGCTATCAACCCAACTGGAATATCGAAATAGTACCAGTCCTCTTCATCATCCGTGAAACAGAGAATATCGGTCGCCTGGTTACCCAGACCGATTTCCACAGCTTCAGCGAGTGAGTTATTTGAATCCACGGCACACACGGGATCGGTTACGGTTACCGGAAGAACCTGGAATGCGGAAATATCCGCGGATGGAGCCGGGGCCGTTGTTTGCTCGTAGGACGGTCCTCCGCTTGAGCCCGCCCTTATTATCAGCAGTTCTTCACCGGGTTTGGTTGGATCCGCGATACCTGTCAGGTCGGCTTTATAGATCGCCTTGA
>DAOVJF010000235.1 GCA_030673355.1 Planctomycetota bacterium
ATCGACGGCGATTCAACTCCGTTAATGGTCTACGGAGAACGTAATTACCTTCGGAGCCTCGTATTCCCGTTCAACCTGACAAGTTCGGACCTGATCACGCGTCCGACATTCCCGATCCTGATGTACAACGTGGTCAGTTACTTCCGGTCGCACCTGGAAAGCTCAACATCGGGCATAAGGACACAGGGAATCCAGGCTGTACGTGTGGACGCGCTGGCTGAAAAGATAAATCTAACGGGACCGGGGGATATCGAGCTTGAATTTCCGATAGATGCCGGGCACGCGTTTATCGATGTGAACGTAGCGGGTATATACACAATGCATGGCATGGGTGGTGCGGAAGCCGGCACCGAAATAATTGTCGCTAATTTTTTTGATGAAACGGAAAGCGATATTTCATCAATGGCTCAGCCCGAGGAATTATACGGCTCAGACAGCTCAATGCGCTTTGAGATTGAAGGGGAGAAGCATGTCTGGAAATATCTCGCGGTAATCGCGCTGATAATACTGTCCGGAGAATGGTTCTTCTATCACAGAAAGGGATTTTAGTTAAGTAGTATAGTAATATAAGACGGCCGATATGGAATTTGGAACACCACAGGCATTATGGTTTTTTTTGATCCTTCCTTTTTTCGTCCTGCTCCATTATACGAGCTTCAGCGATATGGGAAAGTTCCAGCGCGGACTCAGCCTTTTCCTGAGACTGATTCTGATCGCCGCTTTAATACTTGCACTGGCCGATACACGGCTGATTAAAAGATCCGATGAACTCGCGGTTTTCTTCCTTATCGACGGCAGCCATTCGATGGGGCAGGGGAGTACCGACCCCATGATCGGTTTCCTCCATGAAGCCGCCGGGTATCTGGATGATGAATTCGATAAAGCCGGGATTATATCATTCGGACGTGACGCGTTTGTCGAGGCCAGCCTGGGGAGCGATATTTCATCCGTGATGGAAATCCAGTCCGATATAAGGCCGGATTTCACGAATCTCTCAGGCGCGATCGATCTTGCCCTCGCGAGTTTCCCGCCTGATTCAGGTGCACGGATCGTTGTGCTTTCGGACGGCAATGAAAATATTGGAGATTCGATTACATCCTCACGGATAGCGACAAACAGGAGTGTCGAAATCGATGTTGTTCCGTTTGGGGAACCCACTACCGGTGAGGTAATGGCGGGACGGCTGATACTTCCCAGGCGTGTCGAAGAGGGCGAAATATTTGATGTCCGCGCGGTAATCGAGGCCGAAAGCGAATCCGATGCGATTGTCGAGGTCTATGAGAACGATCGTCTGATCGGAACACAGGAAGTCCGCCTGGTGCCGGGGAAAAATGTTTTCACTTTCCCGAGAGAACACGATGAGAGCGGATTTTTCGCGTACAGGGTGCAGGTGCGCGCGGAAGGTGATACTGAAGGCGCGAACAACCAGGCGGTCGATTACACGATAGTCGAGGGCCAGCCACGGGTATGTTACGTGTCGGGCGATCCAAATGAACGGCCGTACATGGTCGACGCTCTTCAGCAGGAAGGTATCCAGGCGGAATTCAGGGACATAAGCGGACTCCCGACAAGCCTGATATCGATGGCGACCTACGATGTGATCCTGTTCAGCGATGTCGGCGCCGAGCTTCTTTCGATCGAAACCATGAATTCATACCAGTCGTTCGTGCGCGATCTCGGCGGGGGATTCGCGATGATCGGCGGCGAGAATTCGTTCGGTCCCGGTGGATATTACGAAACTCCATTCGAGGAGATGCTTCCGGTAGATTTCGACCTGACGCGCAAGGAATACATTCCATCGATTGCGATAGTGCTGGTTATCGACAGCTCCGGAAGTATGGCAGGCATGGAACAGAGTGGCGATACAGAGATCGAGATAGCCAAGCAGGCCAGCAGGCTTGTGGTGGAACTCCTGGAGTACACAGATCAGCTCGGTGTGGTCACTTTCGATTCCTACGGACAGTGGATTGTTCCCCTTGGAGAGCTGCATGATAAGGATAATGTGATTAGGGGAATTGGGTCGATCAGGGCAGGGGGGGGTACATCCGTTTACGCGGGTATGTCACCAGCATTCGATGCTCTCAAGGACGCGGATACAAAAATCAAGCACATGATTGTATTATCGGACGGCTGTACAGCGCCGGGGGATTTCGACGGCCTTGTCAATCGGATGAACCAGTATGAAATTACCCTCTCAACGATTTCAATCGGCTCTTATGCAAACGACATGCTGATGGAAAGTCTTGCCGAACGCGGCGGTGGTAATTTCTATCATTGCGAGGATTCCAGGAATCTTCCGAGGATTTTTACAAAGGAAACTTTTCTGGCGGGGAACAGGGCGCTTGTCGAGGAACCATTTGTGGCGCTTCAGAACCAGCCATCGCCGATAACCGATGGTGTCGATATCCATTTGTCACCACAGTTGCTCGGGTATGTTTCAACGAATATCAAGCCCCTAGCCACCGAAGCGCTGACCACTCACAGGGCCGATCCGCTTCTCGCGCACTGGCAGTATGGGCTTGGACGGTCGCTCGCGTTTACATCCGACACCAAAGCTCGCTGGGCGGCACGATGGCTGAACTGGCCGGGTTATAAACAAATATGGACACAAGCCTCCAGATGGCTTGTCGGCGGCACGATGCCGGGCAACCTGGTTCCGAATATTTATTTCAGGGCAGGGAAGGCTTACATTTCAGTCGATGCGATCGATCTCAGTGGTGAGATGATTACCGATGCGCTTATCAAGGCGAGAGTGGTGCTTCCGGAGGGCGATATCGAGGAACTGGACCTTTTCCAGGTCGCACCCGGCCGCTACGAGGCTTCCCTGGGCGCGACTCAAATTGGGAGCTACCTCGTAAATATCTACCAGGAGGACGGCGAGGGAAATATAGTCGACCAGGTTTCGAGCGGATACTCGGTCAGCTTCCCTCCCGAATATGAAAAAAGCGGTCCGGATACGTTTCTCCTGTCCCAGCTTGCGGATGTCACAGGCGGGCAATTCGCGATCGATCCTGGGAGCGTTTTCCGCCATACAAACCAGCCGATCAGCCGTTACTTCGATCTGTGGTTCTACCTCCTTATGGTAGCGATCTGCCTGCTGCCCATTGATATAGCTGTCCGACGCCTCAGCCTCACCGGAGAATCGCTTGAATTGGTACGGAGTAAGGTGACAGCGTATATTTCAGAAATCCGCGAACGGAGATTCCGCCCCGGTATCGACAAAACGCATATCGATCAACTGAAGGAGGTCAAGGAAGCGTATCGTTTAACAGCCGTGAAACCTGAATTTGTTAGAACCGAGAAGGAAGCCGACGAGCGTATCGATGAGATTCTTTCTAAAAAACCGGTGGGGAAGGCGAAGGTTCCGAAATTCAGGACAACTGAGATCGGAAGTGGAAAAAAAGAACCTTCTCAGGAAACCTCATCGCTTAAGAGCCTTCTGAAAACGAAGAAAAAGTTCTGGGACGAGCAGGATAACAAGTAAGGCTTGTCTGGTAGGGGAGTGGGCCTCTGAATTCCACCATTTTCGGGTTACTTAACATAATACCTATTATGCGACGTTGGGGATGGCCGATTGGAACTTAAAAAACACGCGATCAATCATACAGACGCTTTCCCAGGCTGATTACATCGTCTTCTTTGTAGCCCAGATTCCTGTAAAATTCCTTCACATCGAGATTCATCCCCCTTATCTGGATGTTGATCTTCTGGCAGCCGAGATTTCTTAATCCGGACTCGACCCGATCCATTAAAAGCCCGCCATATCCTTTTCTACGGTGATCAGGAGACACAGCCAGGTAAAATACAGACCCACGGTGGCCGTCATAGCCAGCCATGGCCGATGCGACTATTTTTCCTGAAAGGAGCCCGACGAGGAATAATTCAGGCTGTACGAGGGATTTTGCGGCGATATCTTTCACGGGATCGTTCCATGGGACGACAAGGTCGCAAGCATGCCATAATTGTATGATCTCATCCTGATCGGAAGGCTCGCAGGGTCGGATTTCAAGGTTTGCCATAAATGAATATCACCGGTGGTATTATACAGATATCGGGTAGGCTATACAATAGTTAAGCTATTATGGAATATTAATATGATGGGGCAGCCAAATGGTTAAATAAGTTTTACAGGCAGAGGGTACAAGTTTTGCATGAATAACTCAACCGCAGGATGCGGTCGGCACTTGCTGTCCGATAGCTGGAAGCTAACGGCACGTAGGGGAAATCCTTACTTTAAACCACTTGAGGAAAATTTATATTGGACAGGATTGTATTGCAATGTTAAATAAACAGGTCCGTCAGCGCCTGTCCTCCTTGAACTCAGTATCCCCTTTGTGACACAATCATTGAAATCCCTAGCTGAAAGTGTGAACGCATGAGCACGAATGATTTTGCAATCGAGATTTCCGATTTCCACAAGCGATATGGCGACACGTACGCGGTGCGCGGTCTGGACCTGACTGTTCGGAAGGGCACCTTTTTCGGATTTGTCGGTCCGAACGGCGCGGGGAAATCGACGACGATAAATACAATCGTCGGACTGATCCAGCCGTCGAGCGGATCGATAAAAGTTATCGGTTACGATATCGCGAAGGAACCCCTTGAGGTTAAAAAAAATGTCGGGTTAATGCCAGAGGAGACGGTTCTGTATGAAAGGCTGTCCGCAAGGGAGTACCTTGAATTTGTCGGGCGGATGTATGCCCTGCCCTCAAAATTTATCGAAACCCGTACAAAGGAACTACTTGAGCTACTGGATCTCGATCCCGATAAATTTATGGGCACATACTCAATGGGGATGAAGAAAAAAGCGTCCCTCGGCGCAGCTCTTATCCACAAACCGCCAGTAATCATACTCGACGAACCGTTCAGCGGGATAGACGCGAGCACATCGGCGAGGATCCGAACCACCCTGAATAATATGGTCGATAACGGACATACGGTGTTCTTTTCATCGCACGTGCTTGAAACTGTCGAAAAAGTAAGCCGCGAACTTGGGATCATCCACAAGGGCAAGCTGCTTGCGTGCGGAACGCTGGATTCGATAAAACGTGACGCGTCGTGTGAGGATAATGCCTCCCTTGAGGAAGTATTTCTTAAACTCGTCGGTGCCGGGAGGGTTGACACGGAGTGAGAGAAATTGGTCATCTCCTGAAATGGAAAATGACCCTTACGTGGCGCATGTACACGCGCAGCACGACC
>DAOVJF010000414.1 GCA_030673355.1 Planctomycetota bacterium
ATCCCGATCGTGTATGTCGAGGAACCGAGCGGGGAATAGGACCTGACAATCCACTGGTAAACATAATTTTAATTAATATCTATTTCAACCTCGTAAATAGTAAACGCTGGCGCAATAAGATGATAATATGGTTCGTCTTCGTAATCATGATTTACAATACCAATCAATTGATAAATCCCGTTTGGGTGAGTATAAAAATAGTGACTGTTAATACAACGCCAGTGAGCGGGATCAGGTGAATCGCACACGGAAGTTGCATATTGAATATCGTTAATATTGATTTCTTCACTCCAGGATGCTACCCATGGTCCAATGCCAATAGGTCCTGGATCTTCCGGGAGATACCAGTACTCAATTTCAATACGTCCCTCGTAAACAGAGAAATTTTTCCAGCCGCAGCATTGATCGGAGTCAATTACTTCTCCATCATTCCATACAATATCAAAGCTGTAACATTCCGGCATATTCGCTGTGATCGGGAAATCATCAACCGGGTTGGTAACAGGCATATTTATCGGGGGTTCCCAGCAGACTTCAACAGCATAACCGACTTCCGCGGTTCCCGGCGGCAACGCGATGTGATAAACGCGTTCGACCGATTTTCCAACCTCAAGCATGTGCCGTTCCTCGTTCGAGTAAAAATCCAGATAAGCGTTGACGTTCGCCGTGGGAGTTTCGCCCGCGTATTTACCGGGCCAGTAGCTGAGCATCGGCAGGTCTGATCCTGAATCGTACCACGGGCTCCAGCGGTGCGTATAACCATCCGCGTTCAGGACTTCCGGGTCGCCCAGGGTCCTCCATGAAAGACGATAATCCTGGGGGTAAAGAGGGTATTTTTCGTACGCGATTGGAATTATGTGCGACCCGCGAAACATTAATATTCCTTTGACGTCAAAGACAGTAAATTCGGGCATCCCATAGAGCGGATTTGTTATTTCGAGCGTCAGGCCGATAGTCTCGTCACCGTTCGAGTGGATATCGGTAACCTGTACACAATCGGGATCCTGAGCCTCAAGAAATTTCAACGCGTTGAGATGTACCCGCGCGCGACGGTTTGGCACAAGTTCCGCCGATGAGTGATCCTCGCTTATATAGATCATCCCATTGCCCCAGAGACGGTGTGGTTCAGAAATTTCTTTAACCTCACTCAGCTTAGGCACGCTTACGCCGGACTGGTCGGCGCTTACATCCATGAAACCAGGATCGGTGGGAACCATCCCGGTCCGTGCGCAACCAAAAATCAGGATAGCAACCAATATTAAAAGAAAATGGGTCCTCATGAAATTCCCTCCACAAAAATGTTGCCCTTCTGCTTCACAATTATTTCCCAGCAGGATGCCTTATAAATAAGTTTTACTTCATAATTGCACATAAGTCAACCATGAAAATAATTTTAATAGCAATGCGGATCAATAAATTGATTAATTCTCATTTTATTTGGTCATTTTAAGAGTTGGTGTTAGACTATAGTCCAGCAGATGGGTAAGCCGTCCAAACCTTTTGAGCGTTACCGCACACGAAGTGCGCTGTTTTTAATGATCTACGCGGTCACCGCATTAATTTTCGGTGTGCCTAATATCAGCATTGTCACCCCCGAATCCGACCGGACACTTGGTATCATACTTATCACCAGCCTTTTGGTTGTGACGCGTCTCATCGGTTACGCGAAAATTGCCGGATACACTCTTCTGGACCCGGAAATTATCAAGCGTAATTCAGGGCGGATCGCGTTCGCTGTCTGGACAATAACTATTGTGATGATCGCAAACGCGGCATACTTCCTTTACCGATTCAGCCTTACGGATATTTCCGTGGTGGCGGTAAGTGCCGGATGCCTCGCGAGCGCCGGTGTAATGATCAGCCACCTTCTACAATCGAGGGACCGCGGGATAAGCCGGTCCAGCCTGATGAGGATGGTGTCCGGTATATTAATCGCCATTGGATGCGCGGATATTTGCATTCTAAGATATGGACCCCTGTCCCCGATTATCGGACTTATCACCTTATTTTTCGGCATCTACACGGAGCGAAAACCGCTTTCTCTGGCAGGGAAACAAACACTTGCGGCAGCATGTGGAGCAGCCGGGGCGGGAATAATAGTCTACTTCCTCAGATACTACCTGGACCCGTCGCTAATCGGCCAAACCGCGGTCCAGCCACAATTTGCCATTCTTATTGGTGCGGCGCTCACAGCAACCGGCCTGTTATACTATATCTACTCCAGACGTGTATACGCATCGGAACCGGTGTAAGACCAATACCGTTAAACAAAAATTGATTGGACATTTTTTAGAATTGATGGGGACACCTGATTTTTGCCTCAGGGGGTTTGTAAAGGTTGGTGGGGAAATACAAGAGGCAAAACTAGGTGTCCCCGATTCGCGAGGCTAAAGCTCCGCGGTCCTAAAAGAAGTTTTATTTACTAAAATTGGGCTAAAAGACAAAATGGAGGACAAAAAATCCTCCATCAGAATTTTCAAGATCGGGTTATCTACGTTATTTACTTGTGTGTCTCGATGAAATTCACTACATCGGAGACTTTGGCAAGCGCTTCCGCTTCCTCGTCAGTCACCTGGATGTTGAATTCCTCTTCAACAGCCATAATCATCTCGACAATATCGAGGCTGTCAGCCCCAAGATCGTCGGCAAAATGTGCTTCCAGGGAAATTTCAGATTCCTTAACCCCAAGCTGCTCGACAATTATACCTTTGAGCTTATTATAGGTCTCTTCGTTCATGATGTCTCCTTGGTAGTTACTCTTCCCGCTTCTCACGACGCCTGGGATTGAATTGGCGACCCTTATAAAATCCACAGTGAGGGCAGATGGTGTGGGACGGTCGTGCCTTGTCGCAGGACGGGCAAGTGCCAAGCTCGGGAGCTTTCGCTTTCCACGAACTCTTTCTGGTCTTGGTATTTGATTTTGATTGTTTCCACTTAGGTAATGCCATAGCGTTACACCTCTGTTAAAGGCTGGCGTAGTATAATAAGCTATTTAACTATTGTCAAGTGTGAAATCGGAATCATCCCTGTCTGGAGCTTGTTTTCTGCCACTGTCGACCGCCCGGATTCCACCCCGGACCTCCGCAAGCAGGCGTGTTAGCTCTTCCTCAAGGCGGCTGAGCCGCTCGTTAATATACTGGTCCGTGTCCTCCCTGATTTTTTCGGACAACCTGCCTGCTTCTATGGTTATGTTGTCAGCGTCGACCA
>DAOVJF010000159.1 GCA_030673355.1 Planctomycetota bacterium
CCCCAGGCATGTGCGTTGTCAGCATCGATGATGAAACCCGGACCGACATCAGACACATGCCAGTCAACAAGGTTTGTTATATCCTGCATAGTCCCATTGGAATAATGAGCTACAGAGGTGTATTGCAGTGTTGAACCCATGGTGATTTTTGCCCAGACGGGGCTGATCTCGATCGATTGAAGGGTGACTGCATCAACCGGACCGGTACTGGGCGGGCCGGTAATAAAAATTGTCACCGGGTTGCTGGTGATCCCCCTGTAGGTGCAGGTGATACTTGCCGTTCCGCCACCCACAGGAAGGAGCAGGCCTTTGCCTGTAAAGATGATGACATCGGCATTGTTCGATATCCACGTGGCCAGCGTGGTTATGGTCATCGTGGCATCTCCAGAGTAAATTCCGGTTGCCCCAAGGGCATGCACCTGTCCCTGGTTAAGCTGGGTTGGTGCGTTAAAAATATTGATCTGTTTAAGCTGGCCGGCAGGCTCCGGGCTTACGGGAGTAGAGCCCTTGCAGCCCAGGCTGAAGATCAAAGTCAAAATCACGATCGGGAATATAATCCTGATTAAGGATACGCGCATTTAGCGTACCTCCAATGGAATTGAAAAAATGTAGTAACAGACCGGGTGTAACCGGTTCAATTCGATTCGCATGGTAGCATTCAGTATTCAGACGTGTCAAGCGGTTTAAAATGAATAATGGCCACCCATGGTTGGGTGGCCATTATTATCCTGGAGAATTTGTCACTTCAACCCCGCTTCAGAATACAACCTCTCGATGTGGGTACTCAACGCATCCCCAAAAAGCCCCGGCTAGATTCCCAGAACCGAAAGAATCGAATTGTAGAAATTCGAAAGGTTCTGGAACCAGATGTTAATCCTGGTCGTCCAGTAAGGACTCGGATCGCCGATCTGCGGGCTGTCGGATTGAATCGCTTCACCTATAGTCGGCTCGTTCTGAGCCTGGGGAACCTGCCCATTGCTTAGCATGTTTCCCGGGGGATCGAGTTCTTCATTAACATCTACAATCGTGTTGCGGTAATCAATGTCCGCAATTGCCTCGCCTCTGGCGACACTTACTATCGATGATGTGAAAAATATTAAAAAGATACTTCCTGCAAACATTGCGCACTTCATCTCATTACTAAAGTTCTTTAACATTATTAAATTCACCTTCCATCTCACCATTGTTTTAAGGTTTTTACCGGGAATGTTCCGAGGGGCAAAATAAAACGGCTCCGAGGAACTATTCTGGACATACGCCTTAAAACAGGCAATTTTTTCCGTCGGAGCCGTTAGTATTTCATAACTAACTATAACATCTTACCACATATTCCGGATTCGTCAAGGGGTTAACTGCATCAAATGGGATTTATTTTTAATTTCGATTTTTTAGAACACGTTGATACACTTTCACCGTCTTCTCCGCTGCCTTCTCCCAGTCATAATCCAATGATCTCGCGAGTCCAATCCTGCTGTAACCGGCACTGAAATCCTTATCCTCGAGAAATTTCAGCATCCTCCCGGAAATTTGATCGACATCGTTGACATCCACATAAGAAAGCGCATCCCCGCCGATTTCATGAAACACTTTCATATCACTGGCGATTACAGGACACCCGGTTGCCATTGCTTCGACAAGCGGCAGTCCAAAACCTTCAGCCGATGACGGGAACAGGAACCCGGTTGCTACCGAATATAGAGTGGAAAGCTCCTTGTCCGGGACATATCCCGGGAACAACACTTGCTCCTCGAGGCGGAGATCTTTGACTACCTTCTGCATTTCCCAGGCATAATTGTTGTGTTTCCCAACCAGGACGAGTTTAAGCTGCTTTGATAAATCGGCAATTGCCGCGAATGCGTCGATAGCCAGCGCGACATTCTTCCTCGGTTCAAAATTCCCAACCATCAGGAAAAAATCGGTCGGACAGTGATATTTGAACCGGATGCGGTTTATCTCGTGGGGATCGGTCGTACGGGTAAAAGCCGGGTTCGACCCATGATGTATGACAGTGATTTTATCGGGGGTAATGCCAAGAATATTAACCAGTTCATTCTTAGTGGTATTTGAAACCGCGATTATGTGATCCGCGGACTTGTAAGTATATGGGATCCACCTGGAAAAATACCACCGGCTCCCGGGAGGCATAAGGTGCGGGTGGCGCAGAACGATGAGATCATGCGCCGTAACCACTTTTGGAATCCTTGTGAATATCGGAACCGAGAAACAGGGCACATGAATAAGTTCGACTTCCTCCCGGTTAGCTTCAAAGACAAGCCGGTACTGTTCCCAGACAAGACGTTCAAGAGTTCGATTAAACGGCTTGCGGCCTTGCGGCCATAATAATCTTAAATCTATTGACACCGGGTGTTTTTCCAGGATACGCGCCAGGTTTTTGGCATAGACGCCGAGTCCGGTCTGGAATTTACCGGTCAGAGATTGGGCATCGTATCCTACAACGATCGGTCGCATGGAAATATCTTTACAGATAATACTCGCCAACATGTCAGACGTAAAGCAAAGATAAATAAATTGATGTTATCGGGGCGGCCTTTATAAGTTATTTATGAAGTAACTCTCATTCAAAATAATTGGATTAAGCCGCCGGATTCGATGGATTTTTTATAACATCATGAATATTTGTAGCATCAATCGGAACTTTCCGGTATCATTCCCCTCATTCCTGAACTGATTTAAAGAGATACAATAGCCGGAAACCGATGACCGATACAATTTCCCATAAACAGCACACGGCCGAAATTAGAAAATTATCAACAGGTGGAAAACTGGCAATAGAGCGTATGCCGAGCATGGAGAGTTTCACACTCGGTTTTTTTCTTCCGGTGGGTGCCGCACATGAAAGTGTGAAGGAAAACGGGATCAGTCATTTCATCGAACACATGGTTTTCAAGGGGAGTAAAAAACGCAGCGCGAAGGCGATTGTCAAGGCCGTGGAAAGGGTAGGGGGGATTATAAACGCCTCCACTGGCAGGGAAGTCACGTATTTTTACGCAAGGATCGCTGCAAAACGGCTGACTCTTGCGCTTGATGTTCTTACGGATCTCGTTTTCAATCCCGAGCTGGACCCATCGGCGATTGAAAAAGAAAAGGGAGTGATCCTTGAAGAGATTCACATGAACGATGATGATCCGGGACAGGCTCTTTACGACAAATTCCTTCTTTCGGTTCATGGGAAAACGGCCTACGGACGCCCGATACTCGGCTCGGTTAAAAATGTTTTTTCATTCCGCCGAAAAAAAATATATGGTTACCACCATAAACACTATGCCCCGCACCGCCTGTCGGCATCTATCGCGGGCGGTATCGATCCGGACCGCGCACAGAGTTTGCTCGAAGACCGCCTTAAACGCTTCAAACGCAGGAAAAAGGAGAGAATCCAGCTCGGGAAAGCTCCCAGGTTTAATCGGTCGGTAGTGGTGGCATCGAAGGATGTCGAGCAGTGCGCGTTGATGATTGGGTTTCCTTCCGCAAGCATCAGGTCGTCCGACCGCTATACGTACAGCCTTCTCGACGCGATCCTCGCCGGGGGTATGATGAGCCGCCTGTTTCAGGAAATCAGGGAAAAACGCGGCCTTGTGTATTCGATTGACTCTACGCATCAGCCCTATTCCAAAAGCGGGTTGTTTACGATCGAAGCGGGAATGCGTGAAGAAAACCTGTTTGATGTTATAAGGCTGATACTCAGGGAAATCAGGCATCTCGCGGATCATGGCCCCGGAAAGCGTGAGTTGCAGGACGCGAAGCTGTTCCTCAAGGGCCACTGGGCACTCGGAATGGAAAGCACGTCCGCGAGAATGATCCGAAACGCTATGTCTACTCTCTTCTTCGACCGGCTTCTCAAGCACAATGAGATTGTTAATAAGCTCGATGCTGTTAAGGGGGAGGATATCGCGAAAGCGGCGTCCAGGTGTTTTGAGGGTGCCGGGCCTGCGGTCGGGGTGATTTCCCGGTTCGAAAACGGGAAGCTTATTGATGAGATTGGTGAGAAGATCGAAACGATACGTGCACGCAAGGGGGAATCGAATAATAAGGCCGGGAAAGGCAAAAAAGGGAAGACTTAAAAAAAACAGGTGAATTTGAACCTTTAATAAATACCGGATTTCTTACAATATGTTGTGACTTACATCCTGATCTTCCAGCACTGGAGGAATCCATGTTAATCCAAACCAAGTCCATTATAATCCTGACAGGGGTGGTGCTCATGTTTCTATTTCCAATTATTTTCCTGATCCGGGAGAATTCAACGAATACAATCCTGTTTATGGGCCGTGTGCTTGATCCTAAGTCCACTGGAGGAATTTAACCATGAAATTCAGATTTGCAATCGCTTTTGTAGTTGCCGGATTCAGTATTCTTACCCTTGCATGCCCATCCACTACTCCCATTCTGGCAACCGAGCGTCACGAAGGATTTGTGTATTCAGAACTTGATAGGGATTCCAGTCCGGACGCAAGCGCATCCGAAATTGCAGAACTTGTCGCAGGAAATACAGCATTTGCACTCGACTTGTACCAGTGGCTGATCCAGGACAATGACAACCTGGTTTTCTCACCGTACAGCATTTCCATGGCACTCACGATGGCCTATGCCGGTGCCTGCGATTTTACTGCATCCGAAATGGAAGGGGTGCTGCATTACACCCTGGATGAGGATACCCTTCACGAAGCATTTAACTCGCTGGATCTTTCTCTGATGAGTCTTGGGCATGACATAGGTGAGAGTGATGGAAGATTCGAATTGAATATTGCCAATGCAATGTGGGTCAACGAAAAGGTGACCACTAAGCAGGATTTCCTTGACATCCTGATGACTAATTACGGCCTTGGTGTCGGTACGATGGATGTCAGCAATCCACAGGAATGCGCGGACAAGGTTAATGGCTGGATCATGGAAATGACTGAGGATCTGATAGAGGATGTAGTCGATCCAGGGGATATTGATGGCTACACACTGGCATTTCTGGTAAATGCGATTTATTTCTTCTCGAACTGGGATGTCAAATTTGATGAAGCTGATACTCAGGATGAACCGTTTCAATTGCTTGACGGGACCAGTGTAACGGTACCGCTCATGCATAAAACCGATGATCTTTATTACAGCCAGGGAGATGGCTGGCAGGCCTGCGGTATTCCATACATTGTCGATTCCGTTAAAATGATCATCCTGCTTCCCGATACTGAGAATTTTGAGGAGTTTGAGGAATCGCTTGATATAGCGAAACTAACTGAAATTATTGACAGCATGCATCAAATTGAATTGAACCTTGCATTACCAAGGTTCGAGCTCAGGACCAATGTCCAACTGGGCAGGACGCTTTCTGAAATGGGTATGCCCAGTGCTTTTAGTGTTGGTTTTGATGCGTTCCCGGATATCTTCGAGCCGTTTGAAATCGGCATGGGAAATACACGAATCAAGAAGGTGATTCATGACGCTTTCATCAGTGTCGATGAATCGGGGACAGAAGCTGCAGCCGCGACTGTTATTCAGTTCACTACCGACAGCGCACCAATGATGGTTTACTTCCGTGCCGACCATCCTTTCATCTACCTGATCCATGATGAATCCACGAATACAATCCTGTTCATGGGGCGGGTGCTTGATCCTGAATCATAGGGATTATTAACATGATGAAAGTCCTTTTTCTCGTAAATCCACATGCCGGGGGTAAAGCGAATCAGCATAAGGTTGAGATCGCAAACGCGCATTTTGAAGACGCGGGATGGGATGTAACCACAAAGCGAACCGAGTCAGGCGAACATGCGGAATTGTTAGTTATATCCGCAATCGATGAGGGATATGACCTTCTTGTGGTTGCAGGTGGAGATGGAACCCTCCATCACCTTGTTCAGCATTTGCCAGTGGGATCGTTGGAAGAACCATCGACTTTACCGTTCGCGATTTTTCCGCTTGGTTCGGGAAACGATTTTTACCGCGGCCTTGGCTCATCCCGGGAACCGAACGAAGCCGCGCAGAATATTGTTGAAGGGACAGCGGTTCCTATCGACGTTGGAATTGTTGAACCAATTCATGAGGACGGGTCACTTCGCGATGAAAATCCAGTCCTGTTCTTAAACACGGCCGGGGTGGGGATGGATTCCCAGACACTCGCGACACGCGAAAAATCTCCATCGTGGCTTTCGGCGCGGTACGAGCTAGTGTTTCTTATGACACTTGCCCGGCTGACCCATGTATCGGCAAATCTTAAGGCCGATGACTGGGACCTTAACCTGGACGCTTACTGGATTCTGGCATGCAACAGCCCGTATATCGGATCGGGGATGCATGTCGCGCCGGGTGCCTTAATAAATGACGGCCTGATGGACGTTCTGCTGATCCCGAAAATGTCGAAACTGCAATTCATTATGAATCTTGCCAAGGTATTCAAGGGAAA
>DAOVJF010000431.1 GCA_030673355.1 Planctomycetota bacterium
AATCCACTCGAGACCGTCCTCCGTGACCAGAAGGTGGTCCTGGTTGACGATTCAATCGTCCGGGGGACAACATCAAAAAAAATTATCCAGTTGCTGAGGAATGCCGGAGCTAAGGAAGTGCATTTCAGGGTAGCGAGTCCACCGGTACTGAACCCCTGCTTCTACGGAATCGACACGGCGGTACAGGAGGATTTAATCGCAAGTCATTTCCAGAACGACAACAATGATTACTCGAAACTGGCTGAAATGCTCGGTACCGACAGCCTCGCGTATTTGAGTATTGAGGGTATGCTTGAGGCGTTCGGGCACACGGACAAGGAATTATGCCTGGCATGCCTGAACGGGAAATATCCTATTCCGATCTCAACACAGACACAACTGAGTCTGAAAAAATACATCCTTGAAGAAGAACCTCACGAAAGGCTTGAAACACTGGAAGACAGTATTTCGTAGACCGATCCCAATTATTTAATCCGGCGTCATTGGTGACCGGCAGCTTTACTCGGATGATTTAGAATCACCCTTTACACCCATTGCCGGAAAATGACCCAATACCTGCTTCCCCTTTAATTCCTCATAGAATCAATTTAAGAAAAAAGATTCTCAGTGCACTTCCGAATAGCCGGGCGCTTTATTCAGTTCCGAGAGGAAATATTTTTTATCATCTTCACCCTTGATATCATCCGCCGCCTTTTCAGCCAGTTTCAGATTTTCATTGCGTTTATCTATGTCACCATTAAGATGGTGAGCTTTCGCAAGACACTCGTACGCGAACCCCCGGGCAAAATCGCCGATCCCATATTTGTCGCAGTATTCAACCGATTTACCACCGTGATACAATGCGGCTTCCGGTCGATTAGCAAGGAAGTAAACATTCGCGAGCTGGTTATGGGAGATGGTAAACGATAACTCCCATCTTGTATGATCGGTTACATGCTCTTCAATCTGCGACCAGTGCCAGGCCGAAGCATGAGCACTGTTGATCATTTCTTCAAAATCCCTGTCCGTCTTATCTTTTTTATCAATATATTCCCAGGCCTTGTTAAATAGCCCGACAGCAAATTTCTTGTGGGCTTCAATGAGGTCCATGTTATTTTCAGGCATAATCGGATTTCCTCCAACCGTAATTTTTAATGGTTACAATTATTGCATATGGTTAAATTCAATTCAACGATCCGGCAGCATTGCACCCTTATCTAAATATTTCCAACCCTCCTAAAATCTGCCTTCGCTGGCGCTCAGGCCGATTTTACGAGGGGCCACCATGAGAACTCCGGCGGATTTTTGGAGGGTGTCCCTAAACCATCTATACGAAAAGGTAATTATTTTTCTGAAAAGGAAATTATCCAACGGCTACAACAATCCCATAACCGCAAGTGCGTTTCTCCGAAGCCTTTCACAACCTGCCCTTCGAATCGGTGTGCCTGCTGTTAACTTCTCGAATTCATCTTCGGACAACTTGCTGAGTAACTGGAGGTCGGGAACAACGAGACCTTCGCGCGGATGAAAATCCTTATGGCGGGTTGGTTTTGCGAACCGATTCCACGGGCATACGTCCTGGCATGTATCGCAGCCGAAAACCCATCCGTTCAGCGATTCCTTATACCTGTCGGGGAGGTTTCCCATGTGCTCGATTGTCAGGTAGCTGATACAAGCACGCGAATCGATCTCACAATCATTCCTGATCGCGCTTGTCGGGCACTTATCGATACATATCCTGCATTTGCCGCATTGGCTTGACTGCTCCCGATCATATTCACCCTCAAATTCCACAGTCGTCAATAGAGCGCCAAGAAAAACCCACGATCCGAATTCACGGGTAACAAGCAATGAATTTTTACCTATCCAGCCAAGCCCGGCACGGAAAGCCCAGATTTTATCTCTGAACGGACCGGAATCGACTGCAATCCTGAATTCGGCTTCCTGAGTTCCCTTATCTTTTGCCGACCCAGCGATGGAATCCTGGATTTTGCCGAGTATTTTACAAAGGACCTTGTGATAATCGCGTCCCCAGGCATAGCGGGAGATTTTCGGGAAGTTTGGAAAATTAAAATGCAATTGTGGAGTGTAGTAATTTACAGCTATAGCGATTATTGATTTGCAGCCTGGCAGGAATTTCCCCGGATCGTTCCGGACATCGACATTCTTCTGCAGCCACCCCATCCCGGCGTTGTAATTCAGGCGCAGCCATTTGTCAAAGGCCCTGGCATCCTCATCAAGTTCCGCGGGTACTGTTATACCGACCAGGTCGGCCCCGCAATCAATCGCACAGGTTTTTACGTCCTCGACTTTCAGAACGCCTGGATCCTCCTCATCCACATAACTCATTGTACCTTTTAAAATAGTAAATGACGTTTAATTATTGAGCACTTTAAAAAAAAATTCACCATTTACGCCATATCATAAACAGCCTTTACCGCAGCTTCGATTCCCGGCTGAATATCACCGATCCCGGGCCCGAGCATGTACGCCGGAGTGGTTACGATCTTGTGCCCTTCATCGATAACACACTGCTCGACCGGACAATCGACATGTATTTGTCCAAAGCCGTTAATATTAACGGCAGTCCCGGGATCGTTTCCGATAGTCATCCTCACACCGGAAACGTTAAGTTCCCTGAGAGCCGCCGCAAGAGATGCGGGCGTTATACATATCGCCGCGATTGGTTTACGAGCCTGGTAAAGGCCGCCTATCAGCTTCAACACGGCGGGTTCGACAGTGCAATCAACGCCTTTGTTTGCGAAATCTGAAAGATGTTTTGCCCCGCCAAACCCTCCCGGACATACAAGTCCGTCCATGTCATCGGCACTCACACCGGCAATATCGGTTATGTCGCCCCGTGTTATCCTGGCGGACTCGACCATTGTATTACGGGTTTCGCCGGATGGTTCGCCGGTTACATGATCGATAACCTCGAAATCCTTATTTATGGAAAGATAAAGTATTTCCGCTCCCAGCCTGCTTAAAGCAAGAATTGACAGGGTAGCCTCATGGATTTCCGATCCGTCCTTGACCCCGCACCCGGTCAGAAGTAATCCTATTCGTTTCGCCATGTCTGTCTCCTCCGATAATAAT
>DAOVJF010000279.1 GCA_030673355.1 Planctomycetota bacterium
ATATTTACCAACCGTAGAACAGCACGGCAGTGCGTCTGGAATTTGGGTTACAAAGGGACGCACTGCCGTGCTGTTCTACGGTGATTTGTGGTTTATCTGTGGACGCACTGCCGTGCTGTTCTACGGTGATTTGTGGTTTATCTGTGGACGCACTGCCGTGCTGTTCTACGGAGGTGGGGGAATTATAATGGAAAATAATTTTCTGGCGCGCCAGACAGGATTTGAACCTGTGACCTGCAGATTAGAAGTCTGCTGCTCTATCCAACTGAGCTACTGGCGCGCGTTTTGTATTTTTATATTAATTTGATCCCAAATTTTACCTGGACTCCGTTAACCTTCGCGTCCCCGGAAATCTTCATCGCCGATTCATCGAACTCCGATGTGTTTAACTCATCCGCGAGCGTTTCCTTAACAATATAATCGGTATTCTCCGAAATGGCATTCGTGATTTTATCATCGTCGACACTTACAAAAGCTATAATTCGAGCCTCATAATCAAGGTCGGCTTTTTTGCGAAGCCCTTGAAAATGATGCACCATCTCACGCCCGATCCCTTCCGATTCCAGTTCCGGTGTCAGTTCGGTATGCAGCACCACCGCGATCCTCGATCCTGTCGATGCCGCGTACCCGGGTTTCGATTCAATGCTGACAGAAACCTCATCATCCGTAAATGTCACGCTCTCGCCGTTTACCGCCAGTGTACACGTTCCACCCGATTCAAGGGAATCCCGCATGGTCTTGTATGTATCGACATCCAGGGAATCAAAAGCCGCTTTGACTGCTGGAACATCTTTCCCGAACCTTGGGCCGAGCTTCGAAAAGTCCGGCGTGATCCTGAACTGCACAAATTTCGCCTGGTCCTCCTCGAAATTCAAATTCTTGATATTCAATTCATCCAGAATTACATCCGACTGCCGTTGCGCGCGTTCGCGATCCTGTTCGTTTCCTGTCACCACGATTACTTCCTGGAGCGGTTGTCGCACCCTGATTTTCTCAGCTACCCGCGCGGATCGACCCAGCCTTGCGATTTCTATTGCCAGTTCAACTTCAGCTTCCAGTTCCTCATCGAGCCATGATTTATCCGGCTCCGGGAAAGCTTCTAGGTGAACGCTTTCCTTCGCGGCATCGTTATGGCCAACCACCAGGTTCTGGTAGATTTCCTCAGTCACGTACGGGGTATACGGGGCAAGCAGTTTCGTAAGTTCGACAAGCACCGTGTAAAGTGTCGAATATGCAGCCCACTTGTCCTCATCCTTTTCAGAGCGCCAGAACCTTTCGCGGCTTCTCCGCACGTACCAGTTGGAGACCTCGTCCACGAAATTTTCAAGTGCCTTCGTTCCCCGAAGGACATCGTACTTTTCCATCGAATCCCTGACTTCACCGATTGTACGATGCAACCGGGCCATGATCCATTTATCGAGACGTGAGAGTCGATCCGGATCGAACCCGGTTTCCTCGGGCTTGAATCCATCGATCCTCGCGTAGATCACAAAGAACTGGTACACATTCCTGAGCGTCAGCAGGAACCGTCGCTGGGCTTCGCGTACTCCGTCGACCGTGAACCGTACATTCACCCACGGATCGACATTCGCGACAAAATTCCACCTGAGCGCGTCCGCTCCTTCGGTCTCAAGAATCTCATGCGGTTCGACATAACCGCCCTTCGATTTCGACATTTTGTGCCCTGTATCATCGAGGATCAGTCCCAGCAGGATGCACCGTTTATAAGAAAGTCCCCACTCCTGGAATGGTGCGAGGTCGGGATCGTCGGGAAATTTTTTCGCCGCATAATGCAGGAGTCCGGCCACCGCGTGAAGGGTATAGAACCAACCTCTTGTCTGGTCCGTGGCCTCGGAGATGAAATCGCACGGGTACCATTCCGGGAACTTATCCTTGAATTCAAACGGGTAGTGCCACTGCGCGACCGGCATCGATCCGGAATCGAACCATGTGTCCGCGACCTCCGGGATTCGTTTCATCACGCCGCCGCATTCCTTGCAGGTGAGTGTGTACTGATCGATCCCCGGACGGTGAAGCTCGACATCATCCGGGACATCCTCATTCGCTTTCGTCTGGAGCTCGGCGATACTTCCCATGACATCGATTTCCCCGCAGCCTTCATTCTCGCAGACCCATACCGGAAGAGGCGTGCCCCAGTAGCGGTTACGGCTGATCGCCCAGTCGACATTGTTCGCGAGAAAATTCCCGAACCGTCCGTCCTTGATCGTTTCCGGGTACCATTCGATCTTCTGGTTTTCACTAACGAGAATATCCTTGATCTCGGTCGTCCTTAAAAACCAGCTTGCCCGCGCGAAATACATTAACGGTGATTCGCATCGCCAGCAGTGCGGGTATGAATGCTCGTATATTTCGGTACGGAAGAGTAGCCCCCGCTTCTCAAGATCATCCATGATCGGTTGATCCGCGTCCTTGAACGGAAGTCCCTGCACAAATTCCGGCGCTTCCTCGCTGATATATCCATCCTCACCGGCTAATTGAAGTACATCAAGCCCCGATTTCTGTCCGGCGATATAGTCGTCCTCACCATAGCCGGGAGCGATATGCACGATTCCGGTGCCGTCCTCAAGGCTGACAAAGTCACCCATGATTACGCGGTAATTATTCTTGAGCGATTTCTCATGAGCGAAAAGCGGCACATAACGCACTCCATCGAATTCCGATCCGTCATGCTCACTCACGATCCGGGACTCATCATATGAATCCCCAAACACTGAATGCGCAAGCGCTTTCGCAAGGATGTACTTTTTCCCGTCGGTATGCTCATATTTTACATAGGCGTATTTCGCCCCCAGTGCGAGAGCGAGATTGGAAAGAAGCGTCCACGGTGTCGTCGTCCATGCCATGAAATATGTGTCGGGATCGTCCTCTGTGCGGAACGCGAGATAAATCGACGCCTCACTGACATCCTTGTATCCCTGCGCGACTTCATGCGATGAGAGCGGCGTCCCGCACCGGGTGCAGAACGGGACAACCTTATGCCCCCTTATCAGGAGTCCCGCGCGATGGATCTGCTTGAAAATCCACCATAGCGACTCGACATACGGATTGTAGTAAGTCACGTAAGGATCATCGAGGTCGATCCAGAATCCCAGGAGCTTCGTAAACTTCTCCCATTCGGCGAGGTATTTCCAGACGGACTCCTTGCATTTCGCGATGAAATTCTCAATGCCGTACGCTTCAATATCCTGCTTATTTTTCAGCCCGAGTTGTTTTTCAACTTCAATTTCGACAGGAAGGCCGTGGGTATCCCATCCGCCTTTTCGCTCAACGAAATGGCCGGTCATGGTTTTATAACGTGGAAAGACATCCTTAAAGACCCTGGTAATAACATGTCCGGGATGCGGCAGGCCGTTGGCGGTCGGTGGGCCTTCATAGAAAACCCATCGCGGCTTATCCTTTGTTGCCTCCAGCGATTTCTGGAAGATTTTGTTGTCATCCCAGAATTTACGCACCCGTTCTTCGCGGGCCGGGATGGGATCTGTTTGTGGCTGTTCGAATGACATCTTTCCGTCCTTGTAATAATGTATAGCGTCGATATTTTTTAATCAGCTTTAATACTATCGTTATTTGTTAAATGTTTATCCTCTTTTCGTACTCCATCGACTTCTCGGGGACACCTCTTTTCGTTTTATTTTTTTGGGGACATCTCTTTTCGTCCCCGAAAAGCAGGTGTCCCCTCCCAGAAAAAATCCAAATGAAAAACCCCCGGACAGGTTCCGGGGGTTGAATATGCACGTTCCACGGAACCCTTTATATCGGGGCTCTGATAATTATGCCATTAATTCTGATGATGCTGTTCATTCTTTCGCTGACCTCAACACTGGTTTATATGCCATAAAAGCAAAGGAAATGCAATAGCTAAGATACATTTCATCCTATTTGACATACGCATTCCCAATACAATAACCTCTCTTGCATGGATGTAAAACTTACCAAACCACAGGCACGCGATTTCCTCGTCCAGGCTCATCTACTCAACCAGCCGAAACTAAAACCCGGACGCGCAAGCATCACCGGGTGCCGTTCACAAGCGACCCCCAACGCTGCCCACTCTGAGTTTGTCGCGCGGAGCTTTTGGACGAATGATAATCCGACTGCCATTCTCTCCCGGGTGCTTTTCTCATCAGGAACCGCGTGCCCGTCACAAGCGTAGCTTGCGGATGTTTCCGGATTCTATACAACATTTCGCAACCAAAGTTGCACATTGCTATCATTCCACCGGGCCTGTGTGTTACAATCTCAACCTAGTACTCAGTTCCCTGTTAACATGCAGGATCGTTAACTTATGAAAGAAAAAATTTCAGATTCGCATCTGAAACGGCTTCGACAATACATGGCCGAGGAAACCGAGCGCCTGGGAAAATGTGCCGGACGCGTGCACCATATCGATCTCGATGCTGTCGAGGAGGGGAAGGCGTTCGCAATCCCGGCGGCACCTTGCGATCCCATGGAGCGCGATCTTGATATCCTTTTCGATTCAACCAGGGCGAAATCATAGCTGGATTGGGTCGATAAGTGATCTGGCATTAAAGTTAAGGTAACACTGGTTAGATATGAGGTCATCTCGCAACAGAAAGGGAAAGACATCCAATCGTTCCAACGCATGGGACGAATGGCAGCGTTACCTCAAAAAAGAAACCCAGAGAATCAAGCAGAAATC
>DAOVJF010000627.1 GCA_030673355.1 Planctomycetota bacterium
GGAAGAGAGATAACCAAATAGATTGAATGAGGGTATTTTATTAATAGAAGGATTTTTAAATGGACCAGGTTTTAAGTTTAACGGTTGGAATTTTCAAAGAGACATGGCATATCCTCAATGAGTCGTCAGTCTATATTTTATTTGGATTTTCGGCTGCCGCGATCCTCAAGACTTTCATTCCGGACTCACTGGTAAAAAAACAGCTTGGTGGAAATGGATCGGGATCCGTATTGAAAGCGGCGCTGTTCGGAATTCCAATTCCCATGTGCTGCTGCGGTACGGTGCCGTTCGCGATCGGTTTAAGAAAGCAGGGGGCAAGTCGAGGGGCTACCACGGCATTTTTAATTTCAACTCCCGAGACAGGCGTCGATTCGATAGCGATAACTTATGCTCTGCTCGGTCCGCTTTTCGCTGTCTATCGTCCGATCGCGGCATTTATTTCGGCGATATTCGCGGGATTTCTCGAAAACATTTTCAATAAGGAAAAGGATATATTTGAATCTCGGCAACATGATTCTGAGCCTTCATGCGGATGCCATAGCTGCCCATCAGGTGGAGAAAGTGTAGCAAACAATTCAATCCTTCCATTGAAAGAAAGATTCAGGATCAGTATCAACTATGCGTTTGGCGACCTGCTTGGGGATATCGGTAAATGGCTCCTGGTAGGGTTATTCATTTCGGGAATTATCTCGTACGCGGTTCCGGATGATTTTTTCAGTAGATATCTTGGGGGGGGATTCATTTCCTACATCGTCATGCTGGTAATGGGGATACCGATTTATATTTGCGCCACATCATCCACTCCTCTGGCCGCGGCGCTGATTTTAAAAGGCATGTCACCGGGAGCCGCTCTTATTTTTCTCCTCGCGGGACCGGCGACAAACGCTGCCACGATGGCGGTGGTTGGATCGACCATGGGAAAGCGTTCGCTCGTGATTTATCTTAGTTCGATTGCCGTATCGGCAGTCATCTGCGGGTATATTCTCGATCTGATCTTCGGAGGGGCGGGGATAAATATCAAGGAGCAGGTATTTGACGGGGAGCGTGAATTTTTCGGGGTATGGACAACGACAATCGCGTCGGCGATTTTACTGTTTATGATCGCAAGAAGCATGTGGCTTGAGAAATTTGTTTTAAGTCCAATCCTGTTAAACAAAAATTGATTGGAATTTAGGGGGACACCTGCTTTTCGACGGGCGA
>DAOVJF010000351.1 GCA_030673355.1 Planctomycetota bacterium
ATCCTGCAGGATCGAAGCGATGGCTTCGTTTGGTTCCGACGCCATATTTGTGGAGCGTCTGATCAGTCCAGCCCGGCATATTGAGGTCCAGATCCTTGCCGACCGGCATGGCAACGTGGTTCATCTTGGAGAAAGGGATTGCACGATCCAGAGAAGGCATCAGAAACTCATCGAGGAAGCTCCATCTCCCGTTGTAAGCCCCAAACTTCGCGAAATCATGGGCGAGTGCGCGATCAGGCTCGCTGTAAAAGCAAAATACATCAACGCGGGCACGGTGGAATTTCTTCTCGACCGCGACGGGTTCTATTTCATGGAGATGAATACCCGTATCCAGGTGGAGCATCCCGTAACCGAAATGGTCACTGGAATTACGCTGGTAAAAAGCCAGATTAAAATAGCCCGGGGCGATGAACTCGATTTCAGGCAGTCCGACATAAAAATCAGCGGGCACGCCATCGAATGCCGTATTAATGCCGAGGACCCATCCAGAAATTTCCTCCCCGCGCCGGGAGTAATTAACCAGATCATTTTCCCCCTCGGGCCCGGGGTGAGGATCGATTCAGCATCGTTTTCAGGATCGAAAATCCCGAAGGAGTACGATTCCCTGATCGCTAAAATCATCGTTCACGGCGATACGAGGGATGAAGCTATCGCAAGGATGAGGCGTGCGCTGCTTGAATTTAAAATCGAGGGCGTCAGGTCGACTGCGCAGTTCCTTTTCGGAATCATGAATGACAAGACCTTTGTGGGGGGTAATTTCGACACGGATTATGTTGACAAGAATTTCGACATGATTAACAGGGACGAATTCCAGAACCCCGAGGTCGCGGCGATCGCGACCGCTATCGAGGCTTACCTTAAAACACAAACCCGCCTCGCGGACGGCGCGCTGAAACCGGTTCGCCAGGAGGGAGCATGGAAAAAATCCGGTCGGGGAAAGGCTCTATGGGAAAACATTTGAAAAGATAATTATAAATCTCTCTATAGATTGGATGGCAGCAAAAATGACTAATACAAGAGGACGTACTATCTGCTTCATCGATAACTCCTACATTTTCCGGGGTTCCTACAAACACCAGTGGAGGGTCGACTTCAGGAAACTCGTCGAGCTTCTTTCCGGTCAGGACCCGATCTGGCAGACTTACTTTTTTGCGAGCGAAGAGGATCCGCCAAATTCCGATCAGACCAACCTTTACAAGTACCTGAAAATGGCACTGCATTTTGAAGTGTACCTCTACCCGCTCAGAAAACGTCAGATGAGGTGCAACGCATGTGGAAACGAGTGGTCGAGCTACTCCGAAAAAGCCGCGGCTATCGGGTTGGGCGCGACCCTGGTGTCGCTTGCGTATAACAACGCGTTCGATACTGCTGTACTCGTGACAGGCGACAGTGATTTCCTGGAACCGATCAGAACCGTAAAATCCCTTGGTAAAAGAATCGAGCTTGCCGCCTGGCGCGATTCAATCGCACAGGAACTCGAAATGGAGGCCAGTACAGGTGTCACTTACCTCGACGAAAACCGTCACGCTCTCGAACGGGAACATTCTACAAGCCTGGAACCCACAAGGTCGGTCAAGGATGATGTAAGCGACAACGATCGGTTAAGCAAAATTACTGGAGATCGGGAGATGAACCATATTAAAAAGGACTGATATTTAACTCTAATTTTAAACCGTAATCATGAGAATCAAGGTCAGTGTTGATAGCAGAATTTACGAAATCGATATTGAGAAAGCGCCATTCGAGGACAGTATCGGCAACGTTGTCATCGATGGAGTAAATGTCGAGATCGCCCATTCAAGCGACTGGTTAAGACAATATTCGAAAAATCTGATTATCGGAAACCATTCTTACCAGGTCGAATTTGAATACGATCGACAGGGAATACCTAGGAGGGCGACCGCTATGGGGGAATCGGTCGATGTCTCGGTTGATTTTCCGGGTAAAGGCAAGCTGCGGCGGCCAGATATGGTCGGTATGTGGGGTGAGGGCAACCAGGTGCGCGCCCCGCTCCCGGGGACAATTATCGGTATCCGGGTGAAGGTGGGCCAGAAAGTCAGGGCGGGACAGTTACTTGGTTCACTCGAAGCAATGAAAATGGAGAATGAGCTTCACAGTCCGAGAGATGGGATAATAAAGGAAATTCTGGTCGGGGAAGGAGATTCCGTTGTACTCGACCAGGTCCTGATTACATTGAAATAATGAGTCCACAATGAGTTGCCCGGAGTTCAATGTTGTTATAGTATTCTGTTGGAGCAAACCAGGAGATATAAATGGCCAGCGAACATATACTTGTTGTCGACGATGAGGAACTGGTGCGGTGGACACTCAACGAGACCCTCTCCGACGAAGGATACACGGTCGATGTCGCCGAGACCGGCGAGATCGCTCTCGAAAAATTCAATAAGAAAAAATTCGACCTTGTCATCCTGGATATCAAGCTTCCGGGTATCCAGGGCGATAAGGTCCTTGAAAAGATCCGTGATATCGACAGGGAAGCCCTGGTCCTTATGATTACAGCGCACGGGGGGATCGAAAGCGCCGTTCAGTGTATGAAAAACGGGGCTTTCCATTATCTCCAGAAACCGTTTGAAATTGATGAGGTTAAACTACTTGTCAAACAGGCGCTTGAGCTTGCATCGCTCAGGATCCGTATCGAGGACCACGTTGAAAAGCAGAAAGTGGAATTCAGTTTCGAGGGTATAGTCGGAAAAAGCCCCGCGATGATGAAGGTATTCGATATCGCCAGGAAAGTTGCCGATCGTCCGACATCGACTCTCCTCATACTCGGCGAAAGCGGGACGGGAAAAGGCATGCTCGTGAGGGCTATTCATTTCAATTCGCCAATTTCCAGCCAGCCGTTTATTGAGATCAACTGCGCCGCGATCCCCGAAACATTGCTGGAATCGGAGCTTTTCGGGTATGAACCGGGAGCGTTCACCGACGCCAGGAAAAGAAAGATCGGCCTCGTTGAAAAAGCCCACCTCGGTACCCTTTTCCTCGATGAGATCGGCGATATGTCCCTGCCGCTACAGGCGAAACTGCTCAAGGTTATCGAGGAAAAGCGATTTAACCGGCTCGGTGGAGAAGACCCGATCACAATTGAAAGCAGGTTCATAGCCGCAAGTAACCAGGATCTGGAAAATATGGTCCGTGAAACCAGGTTTCGTGAGGACCTCCTGTTCCGGCTGAACGTCATCACGATCACTCTGCCCCCGCTGAGAGATCGCGATGACGATGTGATCCTGCTGGCGAAACACTTCATCAGCCTGCTCAACCAGGAGATCGGACGCAATATCGAATCGATCAATCCCGACGCCGCCGCGGCATTAAGGACATACCACTGGCCAGGAAACATCCGCGAGCTAAGGAACGTAATCGAAAGGGTCATGATCCTCGAGGAAGGCCCCACGATCGAACTTGAAAATCTGCCGCCGAATATCCAGGGTAAAATTCAGCCCGGCGACGGTTCTGAAGGTCCGTTGACCCTTGAAGAGCTGGAAAAGGACTACATTTTACGTACGCTCGATGCAAACGACGGCAACATCAGCCAGACCGCTAAAACTCTCGGCATCTCGAGACACACCATCATGCGGAAACTCGAAAAATGGGGAAGAAACACGGGGGAAGGGTAAATTTTTTCAACGCATCATCGCGTCGTTCATCTCGCTCAGTTTGTTCAACAGAACTATTGTAGACCATCCGAAAAATGCGCTCGCTATCAGACCAGCGATAAATCCTGTCACTGCCATGATCCTGGATTCGGAATTGTACGATTCGCGTGAGAGCGACATGATCGACTTAAACGCCGCGATTAAGCATCCGAATGAAAGGAATATCGATCCGAGAAGTCCGAGTCCGAGAATAA
>DAOVJF010000026.1 GCA_030673355.1 Planctomycetota bacterium
AATCTCGATACTCGAAAGCATTTTACACTTTAATTTTAAACATCCGCAAACTTGACTTTACCATTGCATATCAAGGAAACCTGCCTTTTCCTCGAAGTTCCGAAGTTACAAAACCTAACAAAACCCTACAAAAGCTATCATTTTGATAGTTTTTCCATTTCCAGGATACAGCCTTCACCTGATAACACCCAGTTCCGGTAATCTCCGTAACCCGCATGAATAGTGTTGTTGAAGGTTCTATTCAGGACTTTCCAGTCGCAATTTTTAGTCAATGGCATATTGGTTGCATTACCAAGGGCATAAGCCGAAGTGAGGACGAACCGCAATGGAAACCACGCAAAACACTTCAATAACATTCAAGGAGAATGGAACAATGAAAAAAGCACTAACAACAACCACATTAATTCTGGCAGTAATACTGGCAATCATGAGTTCAGGTTGTACAGGTAATATCCCGACTGTACCAGTCCCGAATCCAAATCCTCCTCCCCCGCCACAGAAGTTCACAACCTACTTCTGGTGTGCCGCGGATAAGGACGCGTATGTCAACTCCACACAGGATTGGCCCCACGGCGGACTTTTCTGGGACAATGTCGGTGCCGGGATGCCGAACGGCCAGCAGAGGACGTACATGCACTTCTACATGCCGATACTTCCCTCGGGCGCGGAAATCGTAGAGGCTTACATCAATGTTTACGAGGATTCCCGTCAGTATCCCGGAACCGGAAGCATTCCAATAGGCCTTGCGAACGAAGATTGGGATCCTGGGACAATTATCTGGAGCATCCAGCCGAACCCACCGGGCGCCGGCAGCATAGGAGCTTCAATCAGCCCATTCAACGACGTCAACATGTGGAGGGGCTCCGGAAATGTCAAGAATACCGTACAACAGCACATTGACAATCCCACATTGAACTTCGGGTGGGTACTTTTCGAGAGCTCATATTACAACACTGTCAGATCATTCTCATCGGTCAATCATCTGTCCCGCACCTCCACCGATATGGGCCAGGCACCTCGCCTTCTTTTAAAAGTCGAGACCGACACCCAGCTTAATCTCAACAGTGTAATGGGTGCGAACCTTACACCCGACAATGAGCTCAGCCCGAGGCTTCCGGGGACCGTTCTCGTACTGGAAATGTGGTCAGGCAATACCGGATGGCCGGCGGATTGGGAGGTTGCTGTTGGTATCTAAGTACAGTCATCCCGGTTAATTTCAAATAAAGCACGGGTCGCGAGACCCGTGCATCGATTTTTGTTATAAAGCCAGGTACAGGGAACCGGCAGCTTTTTCTTATACCGATCCGGAACCAAGTATCGCGTCGGGACAGGTCTCCAGGGTGAAACTCTCACCATCCGGCATCCAGTCATCCCACCATACCGCGCTGTCCTTTCTCGGTAACTTGAAGAACTGGCCGTAAAACTTCGGGTCTTTCGACTGGTGATATTTGAAATAAATGTGTTTGTCATCATAACCAAGAATTTCAATTTTGCCGGACGCATGGCTGCCGGTGAGACGCGCACGTTTGCCAAGTCCTGAGATCTGGCTTTTCGCTTTTTCGAAGATATCGCAGCTTCTGATTATCGGAGTCATGAAATGAGCGTTCCCGCGTGTAGGACGGCACTGGAAGACATAATATGGGGGAACGCCGACCTGTGCCAGCTTCGAAAATAACTTCGCCATTGTGTCCGGGTCGTCATTTATTCCCACAAGAACAGGAGTCTGGTTAATCAGGATCGCTCCGCGCTTCTGAAGCCTGGAAATCGCTTCTATGGAGACATCGGTGATTTCCCTGGGATGGTTGAAATGGGTCACGATATAGAACCGGGCTTCCGGTCTGGAGTATTTTTCAATGAGTTCCAGGAGACTGGGGTCATCGAGCACCCTGTACGGGTTGAACGCAAGAATTTTGCTTGCCAGCCTTATAATACCGATATGGGGGAAGGTTCGAAGGCGTTCGATTATAGCCGTCAGTTTCCTGGTCGAAAGCATTAAAGCATCGCCACCGGTCAAAAGCACGTTAGTGATCTCCGGATGGGAGGAGATATAATCAAAAGCAGGTTCGAGGTCGGGCTGGATTTCCGTGTTGTCACCCATAAAAATTCGTTTTCTGAAACAAAACCTGCACATTGAGCCGCAGACACGGCTTACGAGAATTAATGCGGTTCGAGTGTATTTATGCTCGCAACTCGGCGCTACAGTGATCTTGGCCTCATGACTGGCATCGAGGATGCTGTCCGGGTCCTCAATTTCCTCGGATGAAGGAATAATCAGCCTTTTAATCGGATCATCGGGGTCATTCCAGTCGATCAGCGAGAGATAGTAACTGTTAGCCCTGAAACCGAAGAAACCAGTGACCTTCTTCAGCCTTTCCCGTTCCTCATCCGAAAGCTGGGGAATCTGATCTAAATTCGTTATATATTTAATATGGCGTTTTTCATCGATGTCATGCAACCAGTCCGGGTCAAAAAGTTTCTTGCTCTCCAGGGACAGCTTTTCCATAGGGTCCTGGTTGTCAGTCTTTTTCTCCATTATAGAAACCTCCAAATTAGTTTCGTGATTGAACGGTTAAAGCATGTTAATCCATAAGTAAGACAATTAAAAAATCCCGGATAAATTGACCGGGACAAGGCATTTTTAGCGAATTGGAGTATTTTTTACATGGTTCCGGAACCAAGTTCAACATCCGGACAAGTATCGAGTGTGAACGACTCACCGTTCGGCATCCAGTCGTCCCACCAGGTGGCGTCGTCTTTCCTCGGCAATTTGAAGAACTGCCCGGTATAGTCCAAAACCTTCGATTCATGGTACCTGAAATACATAAATGAGTCGTCGTAGCCGAGAATCTCGATTTTACCGCTGGCGTGACTGCCCACATATCTGAGCCTTTTGGCAATACCGGATACCTTTCGCTTGGCTCGCTCAAATACATCGATGCAACGTTTCACAGGCACCTTGAAATGTGCATTTCCACGGGTCGGACGACATTGGAAAATGTAATATGGTGGCACTCCGACCTCCTGCAGGCGGTTAAACAGGTCAGATAGCGTATCTGGATCGTCGTTGACCCCAGCCAGGATGGGAGTCTGATTTATCAGGAGGAGGCCCCTTCTTAAAAGCATATTAATTGCTTTGAGAGTGACATTTGAAATTTCATTTATATGATTGAAATGGGTTGTAATGTATATTCTCGCGTTCATATGAGAATTTTCTTCAAGTACATCCAGAAGCTCAGGATCATCGAGAAATCTGTACGGAGTGAAAGCCAGCAGCTTGGTTCCGAATCGAATACTCCTGATATGGGGGATGTTTCTCATGCGTTGGAGCACTCTCTTAATTTTGCCGGTCGAGAGCATGAACACGTCACCACCGGTGAGAAGCACATTATTAATCTCCTTGTGATTTTGGATATATTCGACAGCCTGATCGATGTTTGGAGAAATTTCTTCGTTGTGACGCATAAAAATCCGCTTACGGAAACAGAAACGGCACAACCCCCCACAAATCTTGCTGATAAGGATTAATGCCGTGGCTTCGTACTTATGCTCGCAGCCTGGTGCGACAGTTATCGTGGCTTCATGACTGGCATCAAGCTCACTGTCAATATCCTCCAATTCAACCGGATCGGGGATAACAATCTTACGAATCGGGTCATCAGGATCGTCCCAGTCGATGAGTGACAGGTAATAACTATTGGTCCTGAATCTAAATACCGCTGAAACTTGCTCAAGACGTTCATGTTCCTCATCATTGAGCTGCGGTATCTGCTTGACATCGGTTATATACCTTAAATTACGCTTCCTGCCGACCTGCAACTGCCAGTCAGGCATATAGCCATGCTTAGAGGCCTTTATTCTTTGGTCAGCAAGTTTCTCAGAAGGATACTTGATCGCCAAGGCTCTCACTCCTTTCGTTAGTTACCAATTCTGAATATGTAGGGCTTACTCAATCCGCGAAAAGTACATTTCAAAGCGAATAAATCACGCCAGTAAAACAAAAACATTAAAGAATCACATAAATCGACTGCCCTTTCCATAAAGAAGCCGCAGAAGCCGGAAGAGATACCCAAATATTAAAACCAAAAAAAACAGGTATTATATCCTTTATTAAGTTTAACACATTTTTAAGACCCGCGACAAGTGTCCCGGGTTGCGTCAGATACCGGAAATGCGCATCGAATTTGAAAAAATTCACTTATTTGGCCCATGCTCAAGCATTATAAGCCCGTTAAAAAAAATCCCCGATCAGGGGATTTTGATTCAAATCATGCTGGTTTTTATCAACCATCGTCGCCGATAGCTTCGACCGGGCAGGATTCGATTGCTTCCTTTACAAGTTCTTCCTCGTCCGCGTTTTCCGGTTGCTTATTAACAAAAGCATGGCCCTCATCTTCGTTGTGTCCGAAGTTATCGGGAGCGGTTTGCCTGCAGACGTCGCAGTCGATGCAATTCTCGTCAATGTAGAATTTCCCTTCTACATTATCCTGTAATCTTGTTTCTTTGTCGGCCATTCGAAAGGCCCTCCTTCATTTGATTGAGGAGATTTCGGTGAGTCCGGTCCCACCGAGCGTAGGGGATTTTATCATCAAGTAAATGAACTGGCAACCGGTTAGTGAAATTAAAATCAAGAAAAATCCAAACCGGGTATGGCTAACCATGGACTAAATTAGAGAATTAAATATGATAATGGCCAATGACAAAATCCTTTTTTAATCTCATAGACCGCAATCCGAGTCCTTGACGAAACCGGGTACTCATGCGATAATTAGCTTGCGGATTCCCAGTCTGCTCAGGTTGTGTTATACTTCCGATTCCCAATCCCGAGCAAAAATAAAAGCAGTCCGCCGCGCGGGTGCGGCATGAACCAAAGCCGTCCCATTAGCAATCATAAGTAATATAAAGGCCGATTTTTTAGTATGCGGCCAGGGAGAGAACCTAATGAAGCTTCAAAAAGGATTTACACTTGTGGAACTCCTGGTAGTCATAACCATCATAGGGATACTGGCTGCCATAGCACTTCCGAACTATACAAAGGTGCGGATCAAAGGTCGTGAGACTGAAGTCAAGGCCAACCTCCACAAGATCCAGGAAGCCATTGAAAGGTATCACCTGGATGAAGGTGAATATCCTGCATACCTTCTTGGCGGAAATGAGAATTCATGGCCGATATACTTTGGCAGGAACGAAGGTGATCCAAATGTTTTTAACCTGGTCACTGAGGAGCCATTATTTTTTGACCCACTCATTGAATATAATTACATTGATTCTTACCCGGAGAATCCGTTCGTAGATCCTCAGAGCGCTGGAATTTACATGGAATTCAGCGGAGGCGACATGACAATTCCCGCATCCGGCGACCCCCGATTCGGCATCAAGGGAAACCTGATGCCCAACTCGGTCGACGATCCACTCTGGTTCAATGTTGCCCCGGGAATACCCGTTGAGACTATTAACCAGGCGGGTACGCAAATTGTAAACTTTGGCGCTTATGGTGGACACAGGACCCCTTCAGGCGACGCGGACAGGTACATCATCCAGGGGAGCTTCTTCTACCGGGCCGAAGGTGATATCGACTGGACCACACCACCGGGCAGCAGCCCTACCCGCTACGATTTCCGTTACCAGAGCTTCGAGCGTTATATCCTGGGGGGATTCGGCCACGATACCACGAAGGGCCTTGATGTAATCAGGCTCGTAGGTATTGGTTTCTACCGTCACCAGCCCGACACCAATTTCCAGTGGGATATTCCGCTTCTCCTTCCCGAGGTCTTTGGCGGCGGCAACGGCGGGGAGTTTGAGAATATGCCCTACTACCCGTACGAACCAAGCGAGCATGGGGTTGAGTTCTATTACGGAGCGCCGGATGGATACGAGGACGGTGTTGTAATAGTCCTCACAGACAGCGGTAAAAACCTGAACTTCTAAATTTGTCCGGGCGGGTTTTAAAAACTTGGAAAGCCCCGGCTCAATTTATCGAGCTTTAAGCCATACATTTATTCGGTAATCCAACCAATCCTGCAAGCGATCAAAGGTATAATCCGCGATTAAATAAAAATAATTGGCAAAGATTCGATTTCGCGTATGAAACAAAGCTCAAACGCATCTAATTTGGTAGTCATAATTGCTTCTGAAAGTACCGGGATGGGAAAGTAAATCGTTCCCGGTCGGGAACGCGAAATAAATACCCCCTCCCATCCTCAGAACGCCCGCTTTAATTAGTGGGCGTTATTTTTATACCGACCATCGTGCCGGGGTTGGACCATTTTTCTCACAAAACCGCCAGTTCTCTCGATTTCCGTAACCCGCCCCAGAATTGCTTGTACAGGAAGCTGTTTTCGTCGAGTTTACAGAGCTGTTCGAACATCGGCCTTGTAACGGTAAAAAACAGTTGATCCGCCTCGAGGTGTTTTCTCATTGCCATATCGCTGGACCCAAGGATCGCCTGCGGGATGTTCAGGTCGTCAAACCTGACTAAAAGCGAACATCCCGACCCGAATGGGGAAATTACCGGAGGAATGCCCTCGGGGCCGGTGAAGTATTGAGCGCCGGTCATCACGGCGGAAAGCTGGTCAGGATTCACGATGAAGGTGACCGATTTCAGGTGGTCGTACTGATCGGGTTTCAAAGAGCCTATCAGGATGTTCCCGTGCTGCGGGGAATATGGTGTGAGCGAATCGACCCATTCCAGCATCAATTTTTTGGATGCCTTCAGCCCTTCCTGTTCGACTAAAAACTTAACCAGGTCTTCCTTCGGAAATGTCTCCAGGCCCAATAAACCGTTTCCGGCACCGGGACAACCGAACTGTTCTTTTGTCAGGAGAAGTGTTTGACCATCGAGGATATTTTTAAAATATTC
The DNA here is from genome assembly GCA_030673355.1 of Planctomycetota bacterium. Classification (GTDB taxonomy): domain Bacteria; phylum JAJVIF01; class JAJVIF01; order JAPKYR01; family JAPKYR01; genus JAPKYR01. The sequence continues at coordinate 6,857 of DAOVJF010000026.1, forward strand.
GAAAACACAATTTCCTTTTCCGGGCCTGATAAGCGGTTCAAACGGGGCAGGATCGGGAGCATCGTATAAACCGATCGGCTGGAATTCGAGATCGATTTGTTTCATTAAGTTTTCAGGATCAGGGTGCATATGCGGTTCCTTCCTTTTGAAATTTATTTTACAGTCCGATTTTCTCCACACCCTCCTCATCCTCATCCTCGATAAGTCCCTGCGATTCCATAAATTCGGTCAACTCTTCCTCGGACCATTCTTTGTTACTGGCGATAAGGTCCCGGGCTTTACCGATATTTTCCTCGTGGACGTAGATATCGACTGTGCCCCCAAAAAAAGGGAAAGGCCCATAAAGGTGATTCAACACACCGGCGGGATCTCTTACAACAGTGGTGATTCCATTCGATTTCAGTAGCCCGTGGATCATTTCAGCCGTTTGCTGGTCCTTGGTACGATGGACGACCACCCATTCTTTTTCATTGGTGACGATACCTTCGTCAAGCCCGGGAGCGTCGTGAAGCGCTCCTCCGCAATCGGGGCATTTGTCGAAGTCGGGGATGTATTCGGTTTCACACCTGTGGCAGAATTTCATTGTGGGTTTCCCTTTTACATCAAAAATAGCGTCAAGGAGCAGAATTCATTTTATCATAAATTCTGATAAAGTCTGGAAATGTGAAAATTCAACGAGTAGTCCGTGGATACTAAAAGTAGAAAAACCTTAAAATACCGATTTTTATGCTTTTTGTGCTGATTTAAGTTGATTTTCTGCAAAAAATGCCGTTAAATTGATGTGAGGACCCATGTTAGTCAGATTTTCGGTTGAAAACTTCAAGTCGATCCGCGAGGAACAGACCCTCAGCATGGTCGCGAGCAATTACGAGAAAGAACTCCCTGAGAACGTGATTGAACTCGACGTGCTTGGTTTAAAGGGTGTGAACCTGCTTAAGAGCGCTGTAATTTATGGAGCGAATGCCAGCGGGAAGAGTAATTTGCTGAAAGCAATGGAATTTATGAGAAATTTTGTTGAGAATTCTGCGACAGAAATTAAACCTGGTGAAGACATAAAAATTGAACCATTCTTACTAGATAGTGAGAGCCAAGGCGAACCTACAAGTTTTGAGATGACCATCATTGTGGCGGATGTTAGATTTGATTACGGGTTTTCCCTGGATGATGAATTAGTGCATGAAGAGTGGTTAATTGGTTACCCGAAAGGAAGGCCATCAGTATATTTTGAACGTGAATTGGAGGAAAATGGATATTATGCATATAGGTTTGGACGATATGTGAAGAAGGATATAAACCTTCTTAATAAGACACGAGACAATAATCTGTTTTTATCTATAGCTGCCCAGTTTAACAATGAACAATTGTTACCGATATATAACTGGTTTAGTACACAGCTATTAGATATTGGGCCAGCAACAATTATGGGATTGCCATTCAAATCAAGCTCCTCAAATGCGATAGTACAAAAATCTGGTGAGTTGAAAGAACAATTTCTTACTCTTTTACGATGGGCTGATTCCAGCATTGAAGATGTGCAGTTAAAACCTGTGGATATTGATCTTAATGAGATGCCGGGTGAGTTTAAACAATTCTTAGATTCATACAACGACCTTCTTGAAAAAGCTGGTGGGGTGAAATTAGAAGAACTTTTAGTCGACGCAAGGTTCAAGCGGAGGAAAACTGAGAATGGTGAGCACGCTGAATTCACTGTTGGTCAAGAATCGAGTGGAACCCTTCGTTTATATTCAATACTAGGGCCATTCCTACAGGTTAATGAAAATGGAGTTTGTGCATTTATTGATGAGTTAGATACAAGTCTGCATCCTCATATACTCAGGAACCTTATAATACAATTTAACAGCAATGATTTTAATACTGCTGGAGCTCAATTGATTTTTACAACACATGACTCAACGCTGTTATCTGCAGATTTATTCAGGAGGGACCAGATTTGGCTAACTGAAAAAAGTTATGAAGGTAATACGGTTTTATACCCATTAAGCGATTATAAGGTTAGAAAAGGAGAGTCGCTACAGAAAGGATATCTTGCAGGTCGGTACGGGGCTATCCCATTTTTCGGTAGTAACATAGTCGTAAATGAGTAGGAAAGGTTCCAAATGGCGATACGGCAGGTATAGCCCGGTAAGGGATTATCGGAAAGCAGTCTTGATTGTTTGCGAAGGCTCAGTGACCGAGCCTTACTATTTCAGGGATCTATGTGAATACCTCGGTCTTGAGAGATTTCATATTCAAATCGAGAAGGGGAAGCATGGTTTGACTCCAATTGGTGTAGTAAATAAGGCTTTTGAGAAGGATTGTGAGCGTACGGAACTTTCGAAGGAAGGTCCCGGCATGGTTGAATTTGACCAAATATGGTGCGTATTTGATCGGGACCAGCACAGGTCAATTAAGGAAGCATTAGCAGAAATTAATCGGTTAAATCGAGTCCAAAACAAATACACTGATGATCTGGTGAATCATGAACCCCGTTTTTATGCAGCATATTCCGATCCATGTTTTGAATATTGGCTCTTATTGCACTTCGTCGAAACCACAAGTCAATTTGAGAATTGTAAAAAAGTAATCAAAGAGCTAAAGAATTACATTCGGTACACAAAGAGCAAATTCGAAATCGATAAAATTCTGCCGGAAACAGATAATGCTGTATCAAGGGTGAAAATAATACGTAAGTCAGGAATAATCAGCCCAAGTACAACCGTAGACAGGCTGGTCACCAATCTTAAAGAACTTCGAGATTAATCCCCCCCTTCATTTCTCCGCCCTTACGCGTTATAATCTCCAGTCCTTATCAGGTGTACACATCCCAGTGAGGTGTTGAATGAACAGCTTTAATACGCCATTAGCCGAAGTCGATCCCGAAATACACGGATTGATAAAAAAAGAATACGATCGCGTGATTGGTACGGTCCAGTTGATCGCATCGGAAAATTTCCCGTCCCGCGCGGTTATGGAAGCCACGGGTGGTCCGCTCCAGCATAAATACGCCGAAGGATTTCCGTACCTTCGCAGGAAAAAGATGGACGGGATACGTGAATGGGACCGCGACGGCCGTTACTATGAAGGCAACGTAATCATGGACCAGATCGAGAGGCTGGCTATCGAACGCGCGCAGAAACTTTTCGGCACCGAGTACGCATGTGTCCAGCTTTTCTCCGGGGCGCCGGCCAACGAATGCATCTATCATGCGTTCCTTGAATTCGGCGACCACGCTATGGCGATGGACCTCGCGAACGGCGGACATCTCAGCCACGGAAGCCCGGTTAATTTCTCCGGACAAAGATATAACTTCATGCCGTACGGGGTTGTCGAGGAAACCGGGATAATCGACTACGACCAGCTTGCCAGGGATGCCAAAGAGCACCAGCCGAAAATGATCGTCGCGGGCGCGACGGCGTATCCCAGAATCGTCGATTTTCAGAAATTCCGTGAGATATCCGATAGCGTGGGTGCCCTGCTCCTTGTCGATATGGCGCATTTCGCCGGACTTGTCGCGGGAAAAGCACATCCAACGCCTGTCGGATACGCCGATGTAATCTCGACCACCACGCATAAAACCCTTCGAGGGCCCCGAGGCGCGTTAATCCTTGCCGACGAAGAACGCGGCAAGGCAATCGACCGCGCCGTATTTCCGGGAATCCAGGCTGGTCCGCACCTGAATGAGATCGCGGCGAAAGCTGTATGTTTCCATCAATGCATGCAGCCGGAATTCCAGCAGTACGCGGCCGATGTGGTGAAAAACGCCCAATTTTTCGGGGATGAGATGATGGTGCAGGGTTTCAAGCTGGTTTCGGACGGCACCGACACCCATCTGATTCTCGTGGATTTAAGGGACCGGAAATATTCAGGCAACAAGGCCGCGAAGGCTTTAATCAAGGCTGGAATCTGCACGAACAGGAACATGGTTCCCGGTGATGAACGTCCGCCGATGCAGACATCCGGAATCAGGCTCGGCAGCCCGTTCATGACGTCGCTGGGGTTCGGAGAAGATGAGTTCAGAGAGGTCGCGCGGTGGATCAAAAGAATCCTGGACGACATCAAAAACGATGATGAAATTGAAAATGTGAAGAATGAGGTTTCAGAGTTGTGCGCGAGTTACCCGCATCCGGATTTTCTATTGTGATTTTTAAAACAACGATTTATATAAGGTATTAACCATTTTTAGCCACTGCGAATTAATTTACAGGTTTTCGGATGATTATGATTAAAGTGAGAAATGAAATAACCGTAGAACAGCACGGCAGTGCGTCGAATGGCAGTGCGTCGAAAGGTTTGTTTTAAGGTGGAAGACGCACTGCCGTGCTGTTCCACGGTTTGTCGTTTTTTCTTTCGATGGCTAAAAATGATTAATTTTTCCTATAATAATTACTCCTGTTGTGGCAGGGGTTTTTTTATGATTACATTCCGGGGAAAGTTAAGGAAGATCAGCAACATATGATTCAGAGCCTTTTATTGAAAAAATTACATCTTGAGATTCTCCCACAGCTCGATGGGAATCGAATCGCGCTGATTGAAATACTCGCGGAAATGATGTCGGGTGGAACGGGGATTCCCAAAAAACTCGCCAGGACCGGTAAGAAGGTAAAGGAATCGGTCATCAAATCACTTGAAGAGGACGGTTTAATCGGGGAAATTATTTCTCTGGGTCCATCGTTCGCCGGTTATATTTATGAATCCATCCTCGAACAGGATCGGGTAGAGAAAGATAAGCAAACCAGGCGTCGAAGGGGAGGGATTTTCTATACGCCTCAATACGTAACACAATTTCTTGTCAAATCAGCATTTGATTCAATAAAGCCTGAATTAAAAAAGACACTCTTGAGGATTCACGATCCCGCGTGCGGCGGGGGGGCGTTTCTGCTGGCGGCGTACAGGGAAATAAAAAAACGACATCCCCGACTCAGGATAAAAACGATCCTGGGAAAACTTTACGGCACCGATTCCGATCGTGAGGCAATACATGTCGCACATCTGGCGTTATGGCTTGAAAGCGGATGCAGGGAATCAAGCTGGAAAATCCTTGAGAGTAACATCCGGACAGGCGATTCGTTAAAAAAGATCCTGGAGGTAAAAACAAATCAGTATGAAATCGTAGTTGGGAACCCCCCGTACCGGAACGTCAAACGTGGGATACAACAGGCAACCCGGGAATTCTGCAAGGCGCATTACCGGTCGGTGAAAGGACAGTGGGATATCGCGGCTCCATTTATTGAACTGGCAATGGATCACCTGCTCGTTCCCGGAGGTTCGATGGGGTATATCCTGCCGAACCCGATCCTTCTGGCCGAGAATTACCAGCCTGTAAGAGAGATTATTCTTGAAAATGACCTTGTGATGTTCGGCCCCGCGGGGCGTCCATTTGAGGATCCCGGTGTTGAAGCCAGCCTGCGGGTGGTGCGAAAAGGAAAATCATCGCTGAGAAAAATACCCATACTGGATGGCCGCGATGGAAATATAAGGAAATCAGTCTCGCTAAAGAAAAGTTTAATTCCAAGCCTTCCCTCTCTCATTTGTTCACACCT
>DAOVJF010000219.1 GCA_030673355.1 Planctomycetota bacterium
CATTTCCGGTGTGTTGACCGCTTCTCCCATCGGCCCGACGATCATCGAATGTCCGGGAAAAAACATGTTGTTCTGGCTGAGAAGCCCGTTCGCGCCGACCACATAAACCTGGTTTTCCGATGCCCGCGCGCGAAGCATCAACTCCCACCCTTCGATCCTTGTTTCCGGCCACAATGCCGGTACCAGGATTATTTCACATCCAGCCTGTGCCAGGCGACGGACCATACCCGGGAACCTGAGATCGTAGCATATGATTACCCCGACCCCGATTCCATTTATTTCGCATGCTTTTAATTCCGAACCCGGTGTGAAGATAGAATTTTCACCCATCGGGCTGAAAAGATGGATTTTTGAGTACTTGAGAATAATCTTACCCGTGTGATCGATCAGCAGGGCGGTATTGGTCAGGCGGCCGTTTTCCAGAAGGGGGAATGTCCCGGCGAGAAGATGCGTTTGATGTTCTGCGCAAAATTCTTTAAGAGCTACAATTGTAGGCCCTTCGATACTTGCAGCGAGATTGCTGCTCGACTCATCGATCGGATCGACCATTCCTGTCGACCATAATTCTGTCAGGATAAATAAATCGATATCCTGTTCCGCCGTACGGCTGAGAGTGTCGAGTGTAGCGAGAAGATTTCCCGCGGGATCGTGGGGTGTAATTTCCCTCTGGATAAGCCCGATTGTGATCAGATCAGCCATTCGAGGGTTTGATTATACCTTATTTAGTAATTTTGGAAAGCTGTATCAGAGCCGCAGCGGTCCGAGGCCGGATTGGGTGCCGTTGACAAGCTAAGTGAGACAGTTACACCCGCGTGCTTTGAAAATCTCCGCGTCGAACGTGCTTGTCGACGTATAATAATGCTGAATATGTCCAATCAATTTTTAATTAACGGAATTGGTTTCAGCCCTTTATTTCAGCTTCCCTTTGAATTTCTCTTTATCCTTCACAATACTTGCCAGTATTCCGTTCACAAACTTCCCGCTGTCCTCGGTGGAAAACTTTTTCGCGAGGACAACAGCCTCGTTAATCACTATCGGATCGGGGATCGATGGATCTTCGAACCCTATCAGCAGCTCCAGTATCGCCAGCCTTAATATAACCAGGTCGACTCTCGCGATCCGGTCCAGACTCCAGCCGATCGCAAGTTCCTCAATAATTTTATCAACCTTTTCCCGGTGCGACCATACAAGCCTCACTGAGTTCCTGAGAAATTCACTGGCAGGCGCATCAACCTCCATTTCCACAATGGTCCTTTCCAGTACCTCCTCGATTTCATGAATGCCGACCTCGGCTTCGTACAGCGAGCTTAGTGCTAATTCCCTGGTTTTTCGCCTTGAAGTCATTTTCCGAAATTTCCGATTCTATTCAAAACCTATAATCCCATCCAGATGGGTAATTCAGCGCCCACGAACATTATGAAGAAAAACGCGTAGAGCAGGATATACAACACCAGGAATCCGGCCCTGAATAACCATCTGCCGTACGCATCGTACTTTGGGTACCTTATCCATAAAAAATAATGGAGCGCCATGGCCGCGACAATCAGGATCACTGCCAGCGTACGGTACCCCGCCCACTTATCGGACAACTGGAATGCCCAGATCGACAGTGGATGATATGCCCGTTGAACCCCCCGCTGTGTGACGATCGCCGACAGGTTTCTCCATGGAAGTTCAATCGTCATGACCCACCATAGAAAAATCATAAGCCCGAACGAGAACGTTCGAAGTATCAGCGGGGTCGGTTTCCGCGATCTGGTTTTTTCAGATTCAGGGGTCATCTGCCAGCCGGAAGTATATCACTCGTTACACCTGTTGCAAATTTTCTGTAATTATGGGAACATTTTTTCGGAATTCCCGTCAAACGGAGTGATTTAAACATCTTGCATTAAAGGAGTCCCAGAAAGTGAAAACATCGAAAAACAGGCAAATCTCCCGGTGGGGGTTACTCGCGACGGCAGCGATTATAAGTCTTCTGATTTTAGGAAGCGCAATATACGCCCAGAACGGACCAGGATTCGGTCGGGATCGGCAAGGATTCGGACAGGGTTTCGGTCCTGGAATTGGACGCGGTGAAGGTCCGGGAATGGGCGGTCCCGGAATGATGCAGCGCGGTCCCGAAGGAATGCTCGGTATGCAGTTCCTCATGCAGGACGAGGATATCAGGCATCTGATGGCCCGGATAAAATTTATCGAGGGAATCAACAGGCTCGATTTGACAGTCGATCAGGTCGAGGTCATGATCCGCCTCGCCTACGATGCCCAGGATATTGTTAATGCCAATTTCAGTGATACCAGGGATCAGATTCACGAGGGCCTTGAGGACCAGCTCCATTCAGTTCTCGCTGGAAACGAAGTCGATCCTGAAAGCATCCGGCTCATCATGCAGGAGGCGCGCGAGCGGGTCAATCCCGAGGAAATCAAGCTGGAGCTCTCCGATATCCTCGACCAGGCGGTCGATATACTTACCGACGAGCAGCGCGAACAAATCCTTACCGAAACCGGTCCTGGTAGAGAAGAAATGCGTCAACGTTTCCAGGACGGGCGCGGCCAGCGTGGTCCGGGACAGGACGGGCGCGGCCAGCGTGGTCCGGGACAGGACGGGCGCGGCCAGGGTGGTCCGGGACAGGATGGTCCGGGCATGGGGTGGCTTGATGCACTCGATGATGAAACGCGTGAAAGGGTTGAATCCCAGATCAGGGAACGCATGTGCGAAAGGCGCGAGAACATGGCCAATATGAAACTGATGATGATGTTACTGTCACCGGACGCGATAGAGGCAATGAACCTCTGGCTTGATTACCAGTAACATGTGCATCCTGCACATGATTTTCTGTAACATGTGCATCCTGCACATGATCTTCAGTCACATGCGCATCCTGCGCATGATCTTCTGTAACATTCACATCCTCCAGTTGGATTTCATGTTAAAATACCCCTGACCAAAAATGACATCCATCTACCACATCCAGCCCCTTACCGAATCCCACGTCTCCGACACGCTCGAAATCTACAACCATTACATCCTCAATACAACCTCCACTTTCGATGAGCTTGCGTTATCCCGCGATGAATTCCGTGGGAATATCTTCTTCACCGACCCGCGTCACGGATCATTCGTAATCACCCGCAAGGCTGATGAAACTGTCGCTGGATTCACGATACTAGGGCCGTATAAATTTCGAAACGCATACCGTAAAACCGCGGAGGTGACCGTGTACATCCACCCGGATCATACCGGCCAGGGTCTCGGCGAACTTGCACTCGATAAAATTCATAATTTTGCTGAACGACAGGGCATACATGTCCTGCTGGCGATAATATGCACTGAGAGCGAAGACAGCATCAGATTATTTGAAAAAATGGGATACACGGAGACAGGACTTCTAAAGGAGGTCGGCAATAAATTCGACCGCTGGCTGGATGTTGCATTCTACGAGAAAATCCTGTCGCATCCGGAAAATCAATGATCCGGAATTTTACAATCCTCTCCGCATACGATAAAATATCCAATGTAATCAGCAGGCAATTATTCCACTTAAAATATATTTATTTACAATCGGTCGGCCTTCTTATACTCGGTTCTTTTAACAGTTGTGGTTCCTGGAGGACAGCAATGAAACAGAATGTCTATTCGGTTATTATCCTTACCCTCCTTCTCGCATGCGGATGCAGCGGCCGGAATAATTCAACCATAGCTCCCGACCTTCCATCATCGGACGAAGATCCCTCGCTTTCGGAAATTACCAGGGCACAGAACAGCTCGTCCCGGGTCCTGCTGGGATTTTACGAAATCCAGATAGACACTTCCGACAGTACGGTAGAGGTAATACCTTTGCGAGGGGTGGATTTTAACATGAATATCGCTCACTTCCTCGCACCGCCCTATAGCCCCACTCAACTCATCACAATAAAAATCCTCCAGGGCACTAATTTCTTCATGGGTTACATTGACATTGAATTAGCTATAACCCATCCCTTCCCGGGAATTAACATGTACAAAATTTTCGATACACGCTGCATTCTCATGTCGGACGGGACTAAAACAAGCGATCGCGATCCTGATATTCGATTTGGAGCTTCAGAAAATAACGAAATGTATGTGCTGAATCCGGACGGCTACACGCGGTGGTGGAACGCAACTGAATTCACCGACCCGCTGCCGCTTCTCTCATATAAACCCTATGCCATAGGCACCCTGCTATTTCCCAACGCGACACTCAATCCATACAAGTATTACGCGGATGTCCTGACACTTGACTCTGACGTCGCTGATCTTCCTCCTGAAACCAGGGGTGTCTTCAGCAACAGCCTTGTACCGCATTCCAGGCATTTTAAAATCCAATTCCCCATGGTGGATGGAAATCCGGTTTATATGTTCAACCTGGCGGTAGACGCAAGCTGGGCGATGCCCGACCCGTCAGGTGCGCCCGGCTACCCGGTCGAGAGTTTCCCTCCCGACGCACAGACCCAGGAAGCGTACCATGTGGTCCTGGATACTTCCGAAACCGATGCTACCTACATTGATGACACGCCTGACGGATCGGTTCGGCTCTCAATAGAAGTTTACGATTGGCAGGGACTCGCAAATCCTGACGGTGTACCCGGTGAAATCTCGGCGATCTGGATTGAGTCGCCTGTCCTGTCTTCACCTGTAAATATCCTGCCGATCGCTACCGTGTCACCGGGATCGCAGACAACATCGTCGGTTTTTGATGCGGAGCTCGGCCTTGGATATTTAAACCTTACTGAATCCGGTACGTTCAGGGTACTTGGGTGCATTGAATCGGCTGATCCGACCACATACATTCCGCAGATCGTCGGCGGTGAGAATTACATTTATCCCGAAGGCCCCCTGGCGAGTTATTTCATGGGCGAAGTTAAAATAAAAGGCGGCGGATGGACACTGGTCTTCCCGGGTCCTGCCGAACAGATCAGCGATTCCGGTGGCGAGAACTGGAACAATGAAGCACCCAGGTTAATCCTGGACGGTCAAGGCAATCTCGTCGTTTCATGGGCGCAAAACCGTCCCAATGTACCCGAACAACTGGATGCGCGCCCGGTCGACCGCATCAGTTACGACCAAGGCAATACCTGGAATCCGTTGGACACCTGGCCGGTCGATACCGCTGACAGGGATGGCTACCTTAAAGGAACCAAGATGGCACTCGATGGCAACGGGGACGCTTATGCCCTTGATTTCTGGCGCGATGAAGAGGATGGCGGATGGGAAACATTCTGGTGTAATTACCTGATCAGATGTCCTCTGGATTCCGATGATGACTGGGGCTGGCAGACATCAATGAGTATCCATGGTGTCGAAGTAATATTCTCAACGGATGATTATCCACTTTGCTTTGAAGATTATGACCTGTTTCCGGGTTATACCGGAATCTGGGTGGTCAGGGGCTGGTGGCAGAACTCACCCATGGGGAAAG
>DAOVJF010000198.1 GCA_030673355.1 Planctomycetota bacterium
CCGGTTGGTTGTTTACTCAGGATGTTCGTGAGGTTAACCGTGAACATCGCGTGCCGGTTCTCTAGCAATTCCACAGTCCCGGTCTCTGGGTCGATTAAAACATCCCAGTAGCCCAGAAGATTGGTCTGGGCTCCTGATCCAGCGCGATTTGATTCTGTCGTAAGTTCCGGCGTTTGCTCCTGATCGGCGGTTGGTGTTACCGGGCTTCCGCCGGAGCAACCGATCGCAATAACACCAGCTATAATTACCACTGTTAATAAAGCCATAAATCGATTCATGACTGTCTCCTATTACGTACGTGATTCCCTGTCTGGCCTTTCCTGAAATCGGAAATGTAATACAAATAAAATATACAAGGTATCCATAAATTACGCAAGTGAGTATTAATTCATTATGTAAACAAGCCGGTTAGAAATCAGATATCCCCATCAATTCTAAATATGTCCAATCAATTTTGTTTATCTAAAAATAACGACACTAACCGCGTGGCGTCGACACGCTGAGTGAGACATCTCCATCCCGCAGACCTCGAAAATCTCCGGGTCGAACGTGCTTGTCGACGTACATCAATGCTAAATATTATCTACCTGCCCGAGTACTGGTATTCCCAGATTATATGGAGCTCAACTTCCCTTTCCTCAGTTTCCTCATTCGGATAAGTGAGTGTGAAAACCAACTCCTCGGATTGAACATCCACTTTCAGCGGAATCCCGCGATCGGTACTGAAAAAACAAGTTGACTTCAACCCGCCCGCCGCACTGACCAGGGCTACCGGAATGCCTTCCGGAATTATTTCGACATCGAATTCCTCATCCCCCCGTTTAATCCTGAGCTCCAATGGCTTCTCCGGAATTATCAGCGGGATGATCTCCTCCAGCCCTCCCCAGCCCCGGATTCTCTCGCCTTCCGCTTCGATTACCAGGTCGCCCGGCTCAATCCCCGCTTCTTCCGCACGCGATCCATCGACAATCCCGCCAACCGGAGCGCCCTGCCCCGGTTCATCCAGCGGATCGCCCTCCACAAGTCCGAGGAACGACCGGTACGATTGCCTCCCTTCCTCAAGGGCAACCTCGTACGAAGTCTCAATTACAGCGCAGTTCTCTCCACGGTACGATGCAATTGATGTTAACAGCGATGTGTAATTGAAAGAAATCGTCCCGACATTTCTGTCCGTGAGAATCCCCACCGGGCCTCCGGCCCATGTGAAGCCAACCGGAATTTCCTGTTCAAGGAAAATGGGGATATTTACAAACGGTGGGAACGGTTGCCCGAACGCGATATCGGTATTGCCAAGTTCATCAATCGTATAAGGAAACTGCGGGAAATACGCGCGTTGAAAACGGAACCCGAGTGGGGCGCCTTCCGCGACATCCTCGCCTTCTGCAATTAACCCGAATTTCCCATCGTTGAGACCGGCGATTGAAACCGTGTAGTATTCGGTCCTGACCGCGATACGGTCGCCTCGGATGCCCGATGTCGTCAGGCTGTATGTATATTCCGCACCCGGTTCCGGATCGAATCTCAGAAGGTAGGATTCGTTGTCTGTGTCATCAATTTCATCCTGGGCGTTTGACGGCAGGAGAATTATTACCAGGCTGAAAATTAAAATTATTGGAATTACGGTAATTACCTGTCTGATGGATCGCATTTCAACTCCTCAAAAAAATGCATGCAAAATGTTAATCAGATACAATACTGTTACTAAGATAAAGAATACCATTTTAGCGATAGGGTTCGATTAATAAACGGGATTTTTGAAAAAAGGTTACCAGGTCAGATCAGGGTTTAGCTTCAGTAATAAAGCATCACGATAGTAGGAAGGAGTGGTCCTGTAATCCGTACCCGGACCTGGATTCAGGTCTATCAGCTTATAGAAGTCCCCACATAGATACGGATTTCCCTGCGAATCCACGGTCAAATCTAATTTTGAATATGATCCCCACGCCTGCCAAACTCCTGACCCAAGGTAATTTCCTGAAGGATCAAACTTAGTGAGATAAAAGCCCTCGTGAGAATGAAAATCTATCCCAGGTCCTGGATCGAGGTCAATTGGTTCGGGGTAATTTCCGCATACGTATGCATTACCAAACGGATCAACTTCAATCCTCAAACTTCTTTGATAATCATACCCTTCCGATCCCCATGTTAAACTGAACAAGTGTTCAAAATCAGGGCTGAACTTACTCAAATAGAAATCTAATCCATGTCCAATCGCAGAAAATTCCAGGATCCCGGGACCGGGATCGAAATCAACAGTATCTGAAAAGGTCCCAACTACCCACAAATTACCTATTGTATCCATCGCTATACTACTTATCTGTGTGTACCCGTCGCCACCCCATGACAAAGCAGTGATAAATTGTCCGTCCTGATTGAGAATATTTAAAAATGCATCATATTTGCCGGTTGCCTCAAGTTCGAATTCACCGGGACCCGGATCGAAATCAATAACTCCCTTAAAACCTCCAGCTACTACCAGGTTTCCTGTCTCATCGATTGCCAGACCATGTCCGATCTTGGGATTACTGCTGCCTAAATAATTACCCCAGTTAACTGTCCCGTTGTATTGTCCTGAAGATGTAATGTTTATTAAAAAAAATCCTCCTCCCGGATATAAGTCAGTCCCTAGCCCTGGATCAAAATCAAATCCGTTACCAATATAACCTGCAAGGTACACATTGCCGGAATGATCGAGAATCATATCTCCATAACGAATGGAAGTATCCGCAAAAATATCAAGGGGCCATGCCATCGCCCAGATAAGGTTAAAGTCAGGATCGTATTTAACTACAAAGAGGTTGTAAGTGCTGTTGGATCCAATATATGGCAGATAATAAGTTCCCGGTCCGGGATCAAAATCTACGGCATTTTTAAATCTGCCGGCTATGATTATATTTCCTTGATCATCCACTTTAATACGGCAACCCTCCGCATACCCTGACCCCATGACCCCGGCCCATGCCATTGCCCTCTGAAATTCACCATCGGAATTAAACTCGCTCAGGTACGCCGTCCGGTCGTCATCATCCTCTGATGAGTACGGCCAGACTTCTATTCCCGGATCCAGATCTATCATTGTTGATGTAAATGATCCCGTTACATACAAATTCCCACCTGCGGACATCGTAACACCCAAACAATAATCACCGCGATATCCTCCCCATGTCCTTCCCCAGCCTTCTGCACCTAAATTTATTTTATAAATATCCCATGCATCGGGTTGTCCTAAATTTGGATCCGTGTCATTCGACTCCGCTCTAATAAGCAACGGATACTCACCGCTAACCTCAGTACGTTCATTTGTGATCAAACCTTCAAACATCCAACTCTCCTCACTCATTGCATATGAGTACGCGAGTTCGATCGTGCCCTCAAATAAACCCGGCGCCTCCACTACCACTGATTGTATGGATTCAGGATTCTGGTGGTCAAAAACCTCTACGTATATCGGCGCTTCACTTCCAGGGGAAATTGTCAAACCGTTATCCAACCAAGTGATAATCTCATATGGCTCGGGACAATTAGCTTCAGGAGGGAAATCTTCCACCGGATCATCGACCTCTTCCACATACGCCCAGGAACAATCAATTGCGTATCCGAATGAAAATGGCCCGTCCGGCATACTTAGCCATACTTTTCGGTAGCTCGTACTGGACATTTGAGTCGTCGCATGTAACATCCTCCTTGGCTCATCTTTATCAAATGCCAGAAACGCGTTCAGGGTTGCCGTCAGGTTGTCCCCGAATGAGAACTTCCCCTGGTTATATGTGAGAACTGGCGGACCGGATGATTCAGGATATTCGACAGGATTAAAAAGGTGAGTATAACCATCAGGATTAAGGACCACGGGGTAATTTCCGGACCAGGCGATCGAACGTCCGCTTTCAGGAAATTCATAATCCGAATCCGACATAATAATAACCCGAACGTCAAATATAGTATACTCCTTAATATCATAAAAGGGATGCCTGAATTGGAAATATGCTTCCATTTCGTCCGGCGGCCAGAACTTAACATCGGAAATCCTGACGCAATACGTGCAGGCTACGTTTTCAAGAAAATTAACAAGGTTCAAATGCATCTCGGATGATCTGACTGGCACCGTTTCAATCGTCTCACGATCGGCGGAAACATATACTTCCCACAGGCCCAGAATGTACCGATTGCCGGGATTATCATAATTGGTTTGAGTAGTAATGCTTGATTCTATGTCGGGGGAACCCGGTGGAACTACAGGGCTGCCTCCCTTTCCGCTGCACCCAATACATGCAGCAATTGCCGCGAGAACTGTAATCCATTGGAAAATACGCATACCTTGCTCCTGCCATTATGTTTACTAAATTTTACCACTTACATACGAATTATCCAACATCTTACATGCGCCCTGCTGAATTAATGCGGGAAATCGGTCGGTATAAATGAACTTAACACCATCCCCCCGGTGTCGATAGATAGAGGGATTTTGTAAAATTTTTCGATTTTAACCAGATAATATATTGCTATTATACTAAAAGATGCTATAATTCGAGAAGAAAACGCATCTAAGTTAATGTCGGCATATTCGGGGATAAACAGGCACTTGACATCTTGCAACCATATCACGAATATGTTACATTATTTCAGAGAGTATTTATTAATCACCAAACAAACGAGGTGAATAGTCATCAATCGTTTAAGAGAATTCCGTGTCAAAGCTGACAAGTCGCAAATCGAACTTAGCCGGATAACAGGCGTAGCGCAGGCAACGATCTCCAACATCGAGTCTTGCAACCGCACGCCTTCGTATCTTACCCGGCAGCGTCTTGCTAACGCACTGGGTTATCCAGTCGAAGAGATATTCCCCAACGAGGAAGATCTCGGCAACAAGAAAAAACGCAGAAAGGTTAGAAGCGACGAATCCAGCATCGCCGATATCCTCCTCGTCAACTCAACTTCCAATCTCTCCCCGCGCCTCCAAACAAAAGATGCGCCCAAGAGCCAGGCAAAAGCCGATCTGATTGAGGACGACAAGGTTATCGGTTTCATCTTCAATACTTCGGGCGAGAAGCTTAAGTTTTATCCTATCCGGATATTTAAAGGAAAGGAATTTGTGGATGTAGCCTGCACCGACGCGACTGGGAAATTCGTTTTCTCAGAGCTGAAGGCGGGCAAGTATACTCTCACTACTGAGGGAAAGACACTCGAATTCCGAGTAAAATCCTGAAGCTTCTTAGAAGCAAAATTTTAAAAAATTTGTAAGAAAGAGGCCCTCTATGGGCCTTCTTTCATTTTAGAAAAACCCCCCCGGTCTGTACACCGATTCCCGGGGATTGTTTTTTATTCGTGAAGACAGGTTTGGACTTTATCACCAGCACCCGCCCGACCGGTACCTGGTCAGGAATGAGTTCTTATGTTCGTTCGACGTATGTTCGTCCGGATTCTCGTTGCAGGGCGGGTCGGTTGGCGCGAAGTCCACCACGTCTCTGAAACCACCCGTTACAAAGACAATCCCGGAACTGTCTGTTGCTGTTCCATTGCTGTCGTCATTTTCAATCCCACCCCAGGTCCGAGCCCAGTTGAAGACGCCTGATGTGTCGAACCTGCTCAGGAAGACATCCCTATTCCCGTTTGAGGTATGAAGCTCACCGCCGCCCGGCTGGAAATCGACAGTGTCGTGAAAAATACCTGTGACGTAAAGATATC
>DAOVJF010000029.1 GCA_030673355.1 Planctomycetota bacterium
AATCGACGGAGTTGTGTTTACCAGCAGATACCCCGGACCTATTGAATGGAAGGGGTATCCCGGCGATGGTCCGGTCTGGTGGTGCGAACCGTACTCCAATGGTGAACTGACAAATGGAAGCATATACCACGACATGAGGTTCTTTGATCTTGAAACTGAATTCGGATTATTAGGGGACATCTGGGGTTACTGGGGTAATGAGTTTGGCCTCGGAGTTGATGGGGCCACTTTCAGGTTGGATTACCCTTATGAGATAGGACTGTACTTTTGGCTAAATGGTTTCTACCCGGTCGACCATACCGGCAGTGTTGATTGCCTGGTCTCAAACATGGAGGCCTATAAGCATGCGGTCGACAGCGATCCGCAAGGGCTGTACGAGCCTTATGACAGGATCTTCTACTACATGGAAGGCTATCCCGATGATGGTGGCATAGAGATTATCCGGAATAACCATAACTGGGCAATGCCGGACTGCATCGGCACCATCGATAATGACCTTGTTGGGACCCCTGTCGATATCAGTTGCCTCAATACTTACTACCGCATTATTGACGCTGCGGGCAACTGGCTGTTCGTTCTTGAGGACAACGGCGATTCGACCTGGCAGGTGGCAATTTTCGATCAGAACGGTATTTTGATAGATCGCTATCCAACGCCTCTCGATGGCGACGCGTTCGCTCTGGACTGCGATTCGGAGCATCTAAAGGTCCATGTCTGGTTTGTTCATGAGGATACATATAAATACGCTATCTTTGGGTTATAGATCGAATGCTTAGGTTTCTTTTAGTAATTTATTTATCATCCCCGCCATATATGGCAGGATAACCGTTTTTTTAACTTAAGATATTGGTTTTTCCGGTTTCAATACACGGTTTGAGAGTAGATGTCTTCCCATTTTCCTTGAATCCTGCTACAATCCTAGATACTTACCCGTGAATTTTTTTTTACGGGCACAGTGTATTTGTGTCCGTTTATCGGAGTGAAGCCTAATGGCAGATTCCAGATCAGTTAGAAACCTACTTAACCTAATGTATGAAAAAGGCGCTTCCGACCTTCACCTTGGGGTCGACAAGCCGCCGTGGATGCGTATCGACGGCACATTGAAGCCTACCGACCTTCCGAAACTCAATCGACAGGACATGGAGGACATCGCCAGGATCGTCCTCGGCCCGAAACGTGAGTTCCTTATCGACGAGCAGAACGAGGTCGACTTCTCATACTCACCGGAGGATTTCCCCGGACGTTTCCGCGTGAATTTCTACCGCCAGAAAGGTGAGATCGGTCTTGCACTAAGGCTGGTCACGTACTACATCCCGAGTTTCGAGGAATTGAATCTTCCGAAAATTATCGCGGACGTCGCCTTGGCCGAACGTGGAATTATCATCATCACCGGGACGACCGGTTCCGGTAAATCCACTACGCTGGCTGCGATGACAGACCACGTCAACAAGAGCAGGGACGGTCATGTAATCACGATTGAAGACCCGATCGAGTACTACCACTTTGACAATAAATGCATCGTCAACCAGCGCGAAGTGGGAATCGACACAGACTCGTTCATTATCGCGCTAAGGGCCGGAATGCGTGAGGATCCCGATGTGATCCTGGTCGGTGAGATGCGTGACCAGGAGACGGTACAGACTACATTCACCGCAGCTATCACGGGCCATCTTGTCATGACCACGCTTCATACTACCGACGTACTCCAGACGATTAACCGAACCCTGGACTATTACCCGGCCGCACAGCAGAAACAGGCACGAATCATGATGTCGGAAACCCTGCACTCGATATTCTCGATGCGATTGCTGCCCATGGTCGGCGGCGGGCGAATACCCGCGATTGAATCCATGGTTGCTACAGCCCAGATCAGGGACTACGTTCTGAATCCTGAAGAGACCTACATGATCAGGGACGTAATGGAAAGGGGAACCTCGGACGGTATGTTTACGTTCGACCAGTACCTCCTCAAACTTGTAAGGGCACAGAAGATCAGCTGGGAGACCGCCAGGAAAGCCGCGACATCCGAGCACGACCTCCTGCTGCTTCACAGGAAGTCATCCGAGTACGACGCACCGATCACGCAGACTTATTACGGAAGCTCAAGCGAATAAGAAATAAATGGAAAGGAAATACCATAAAGCCCCTGAGAGATAAGGGGCTTTTTTATAATCTCTGTTTCTTTATTTTTAACAAAGATTGAGAATAACCAAATTAAAAAATGACTCATTTCGATTTTGGTTCCAAGGCACGCAGTTATGATTCCTACTACGATGACCCGGTCGGGCAGATGGTCGACCGTTTGGAGAAGGCGGCGGTTGCACGTCGGCTTCCGGACGCCGAGCCGGGGCAGACGCTTCTGGAAGTTGGGTCGGGAACGGGTCACTGGAGCGAGTGGTTCGCGGGGAAGGGTTATAATGTGACCGGAGTGGATATAACGCCGGAGATGGTGGAGATCGCAGAGGAGAAACGTCTGTCAAAAGGAATTGCAGATATCCGATATCTTGTCGGGGATGGATCCGATCTTCAGTTTCCGTCGGACTATTTCGATGTTGGTGCAGCAATAACTGTGCTTGAGTTCGCATCGGACCCGGAAAAAGTAATCTCGGAGCTGGCAAGGATTGTCAAACCTGACGGCAGATTGATAGTGTGTGTGCTGCAAAGCAATTCGTATCTCGACAGAAAGCAAAGAAGGGGAGAGTATCTTCACCATTCAGGGATTCATTTTTTCAGTAAGCCGGAACTTGAGGGAATATTGAAATCTTATGGGGACGTGATGGTTACGCGATGTCTGTTCGCTCCTCCGGTAGCGGAAGCTATTGACAAGGCCGACAGGATCGAAGCGAAAGGGCTGGAGCGCGGCTGGAAGATCGGAAATTTCATGGTGGCAGAAGTGCGGTTATAGTGCTTTTGAAAATATCCGAAAAAAACCACAATAATTTAATTTCAAATAAGGGTATTGATACTGGTTTAATAAAGCTGCCAGAAGGAGGCTCGATCAGTGAATAACTCCAAGAAGGATCAAACGTGCTCAAATCGCTTGGATGACACGATTTCCGGGATAGATGAATCAAGTCTTTTACTTGCGGAGTATTCAACTATAAGGGAGGAAAAGCGGTATTATCGAGACAGGATGGACCAAGCCCTCAGCTTCGGTTGCCTGTTTGTATTGGGTTTACTTGGCTATGGCTGGAATCAGCCTTCTGCGAGCAATGGGAACGTCAATCCTGCAATTTGGACTTATTTTACTGCAGCAATTGTAGTTGTGCTGTTAGCATACTACAGGCTTTATATGAATCTAGCATTTCATAAAGTAAACGCTTATGTGGAAGTATTTATTGAGAGAAAGCTCCCAGAATTAAGTTGGCATCGGAGATGTGGGCAGTATTTTGGGACAGTATCTAAGTTTAAATATATGTATATCATTATGAGTAAAATGCCGACGGCTCTGTATGGTATCTTATTATTTATGAGCTTCAACCTGGCGTGGAATTCAGGGATTACTACTGTATGGATTCTGGCATGGGGAGTAATTATTGTTTTATTTATTGTGCTGCTGTATCTACATAGATGGTATCGGTATGATAGATTTCTACAGGAATGGACCGAGATGGCGGATATCGAAAATTGCACGGTAGGATCTAAATAAGTTTAATCTATGACTTTCAATAAATCATGGTACTCTGTGGCCGGTTGTCCCGATATTTATTATGTAGAATCTACTTCAGTTTTATTTTCATTTTCTTCCTAAGTTTTTAACCGCACCAGGTCATGGAATATCTAAACCAATACGAGCGTAATTTAATCACGCTGGTCTTTTATAGTCCGATGATCATGGCTTTCCTTATCGGAATGGTAATCGGGAGCCTTTCAAATGTTGTGATCCACAGGCTGCCTTATTTCAGGTCTCTCTGGTCGCCCAAAAGCCATTGCACATCTTGTGGTACCGAGATTCCGTGGTATCACAATATTCCGCTCGTGAGCTACCTGGTTCTCAAAGGGCGATGTCGTTACTGCGGGGCAAAATTCTCGGTCAGGTATTTCATGGTCGAGTTATTGAGTGGATTGTTATATATCCTGGTGATCGCGTGGATTTACACCCTCCCGATGGAAAATGGGGGATTCGGGTTGACTTACAGGCAGGTTTTCACGTTCGATCTGGGTGGAACCCCACCACTTGGTTTCTCGCCGAATATTGTCACGATGCTGTTTATGTTCAAGGGATTTATTTTCTGCAGTTTTCTTTTGATTTTGACAATCATCGATCTCGAGCACGAACTTCTTCCGGATCGGATTACAATTCCTGGAGTGGTGATCGGGCTTGCCCTGGCGGTGATCGCTCCCCTGGATCGCCCGACAATTGCGTCGCTCGGAACCTCCGGAGCTCTGGACGCGGTACTCCAATCGATTATCGGCCTTCTGGTCGGGGGTGGATTTCTTTTCATCCTGTACCTGTTCGGAGGAATGGGTGGAGGGGACTGGAAGCTGATGGCGATGATCGGGGCTTTTGTGGGAATCAAGGCCCTGGGTCCGACAATGTTTGTGGGATTTGTCGCAGGGGGGGTAATCGGTGGGATTCTATTATTATTCAAAAGAGCCACGAGGAAATCGAAAATTCCGTTTGGACCGTTCCTTGCGTTTGGAGGTTTGGTCGGGTTTTTCTGGGGGCATAAAATTCTGAACTGGTATTTTGTGACATTCGCTGGTGGCGGGGGACCGCCATAACTATTAATTTTCTGTAAATAGACCTTGCGGAACAAGAAATCATGGGGTATATGTAATTGAGGCCTTCTTCCGTATCTCCCCTCCCGATCAATTAATGTCCGGATGTATAAAGAAATTGAGATTATTTTTTATTTTGGGGACAAGGTCCAAACCAACAGCGGACTTCAAAAAGCGATTTTGGTGTGTTATGATATATAGTTAATGTCGAAGTTCCAAACGGGCCTCTTCGGGGCCTTAACCCCAGCCCAATGGTGATAACTGAAATGAGAAAGAGACATATGGGTTCTCAAAGGTTAAATGGTTTCAGCAGAAGGAAACCTGAAAGAGGGTTTACGCTTGTTGAACTCCTTGTTGTGCTGGGTGTTTTTGTAGTCCTGGTCTCCCTTACAGTTCCGGGCTACATAGCCACTCGTCCGCAGAGAATGCTCAGCAGCGAAACCAATCGTTTTGCCGCTCAGATTCGCCAGGGCAGGCTGTTTTCCTTAAGGGATAACGCCAAGGTTTACATGGAGTTCCTTCCGGAAATCGATATGTACCGGTTATGGACAGCCCAGGGCTGGCAAGCTTACGCCGATCCTGTAAACGGACCTAATGATCCAATCGATCGTAATCCTGAAATCGGTGATTACGACGGCGATCTGGATGGCGATGGTGATTCATGGTGGGGCGACGGTCCCGATTCTGAAGACTCAAACACAGTACCTGAAGACCCGGATGTTATATGGGATGATGTAAACCTGGCGTGGGTTTATATTGACACGGATGGGACATACCTCGATCCGGATGTCTTACTGATGCCGACTTACCCGGGAAATCAACCGATTCGCACTCTCAGCCCGAAATTGAGGATCAGCCTTGATTCGGATGGAGATATAACAAATATCACGCGCGATTTCAGTGATACCGGTGGAGTGGGGGGGGACAATATCGTGCCTTTTGAGGTGGATCTCAGGTTGATCTCTCAGTCGTGGGGAGATGGAACCCAACCTCTTGGGAAACGTAATGGTGTTCTGTCACATTTTCCGCTCATGTTCATAGTGTTTTTCCCTGACGGTACCGTATGTGCCAGTTGGGATGTTGCCGATTCGAATGATCACAGTGATGAGATAATAGACCTTTCTCCGGGCCGTCTTGGCGCTACACAGCTTCGCATGCAGGCCCGGACGGAAGATTATAACCCGGAATCCTTCAACCTGTTCAATCCAACGCTGGTTGTACCGGGAGATGAAGGCCCGAATGAACCGATAAGCGCGTACACGACTCTCTCACTTGAGGATTCGAACAGCGATTCGTATGGAAAGGTAATTACCCTGAATAATTTGTCGGGACGCCTGGTCATCCGGAATTACGTGGTATCCGAACTTGACAAGCTGGACCAGGATTTCGGGATAAAATTTTACTAAGCTTACAGTTTAAATATATGGATAAAATACAATCAAGGGCATTGTAATAAGAAGTCAGCAGTATCGACAGGAGGGATGTAAGGAGTTCACGGAGTGATCGGAGTAAAGTTTTTGAAATCGAACAAAAAATACGGATTTACCGATCGCGGGTTTATCTTGCTTCCAATGCCTTATCACAAACGATCATCGGGGCATCACATGATCACCCGTTGTAGACAATTATTCAGAAACACAAAGGGTTTCACCCTTCTGGAAGTTATGGTAGCGATAACAATTCTGTTACTCGTTATCCTTCCCCTGGCAAGTCTTTTTGTCAAGAGCCTGACCGTAATTCAGAACGCCGCTCTCTATTCACAGGCGATCCAGCTCGGGCAGGAAAGACTGGAGCTTTGCGAAGTAAATAACTACGGGGCTCTTCATTATTACAACGAGATTTACTCGCCTGGTTTTCCCTACCATGAAAATCCATTGCCACCGACTCACCGATTCGATGGATATGGAGATCCCTTGAACCCATGCGCCCCGGACGCGTACGATAACAGGGATAATATAGATACCGAACCCATTGAATGGTATTTTGATCCGACTGACTCGTTCGGTGAGGACTACCCGGTTCCAGTTTATCGCGATTACTACAACAACTATACCGGGCTTCTGCTCGACCCGAATTTCAACGGTCTGTGCGATGATGACCTTGACGGAGACGGTGAAGCCGGGATTCTTGGCTCCGGTGGCGTTGATTTCGAAGATATCGAGATCGCGACAAACGGGCTGCTTAGAATGTACTCGGATACCGAATTCGATGGAACACCGGCGTCATTCCTGGGCGACACGTGGGTCCCTGGTGACGGGTTGTTCGATACGATAGTCGAGGGAAGCTATGTATCGAGTATGGATCCGATGTACCGCCAGGTCAGATACCGTGAGTCACCGACCCCGATTCTCGATTACGGTCTGCTGATGGATCGCGCTCACCGTGCCGGAGTCAGTGATTACCGCCATCGCGAAGCAACGTTCAAAAATTTCGTCCGTATGACCACCTTCATAGATCCCACTCCGACTCTTCCTGATCCAAGGATCGTGGATTACTGGGTCGATCAACTCTATATTCGGAATCGAATTGAATTCGATGATTATACAGGCCCTGAGATTCGGAGGCTCAGGCTGTGTTTGCGACGTGATCTTCCGCTCTCAACCGGTCTGACCAATTTCGATGTCGGAATGGCGGATACAGGCTTTGTTGAAATAGACCCTTTCGGGGTCAATTACCAGTCGCAGACTTACGGCATCAGGATTATAGTTACGGTCTTCTACCTGACCGGTGAAGGTGAAATTGAACTGGTCGATCCCGATGGCGATGGATATTTTGAAGAGCTTCCGATGGAATCATACGGCGGTGCCAGAAGGGTTCGTCTTGAGAGAACTTTCTAT
Source organism: Planctomycetota bacterium (assembly GCA_030673355.1). Lineage (GTDB taxonomy): Bacteria > JAJVIF01 > JAJVIF01 > JAPKYR01 > JAPKYR01 > JAPKYR01. The sequence continues at coordinate 7,560 of DAOVJF010000029.1, forward strand.
AACACGATAAACCTCGATGGAATAAGCAAGGAATGGGCGCCGGGCAGACGATTCATACAATCTACGGTAGGGTCCGATGATTCAAACCCGGCCCGGGCTTTAACTTTACCCGACAACGATTCGAGTAATGAAGAACATGATCCATGCGATATCGGTCACAGGGGGTTGCCGTACCTGACCGATTGATGGTGACCAATAAAATGAATATCGGGGCAGGGGAATTTGAAAAAGGAAATTACATATCAAGGAAATATAAAGCCTCATCGGGATGAAAGTTATCCCGCTTCCCAGTCGTATCAAATGTTCGAGGTGGAAAAAATAATGAATCGACAGAAAGGTTTTACTCTTGTTGAACTTCTCGTAGTAATTACCGTAATCGGGATTTTAGTCGCCCTTGCGGTACCGAACTTGCAGAAGATCAGAATTAAGGCTAAAGAAGCAAAAGTTATGACCGGAGCTCATGTGATACAAACCGCTCTGGAAACCTTCGCTTCCGCCCATGATGGACTATATCCAGGCCTGGCCGTTCCGACCTGCGATGAAGATGGTATGGAGCCGTTCTTTACGTCGTTGGGTACAGAACCCGACACGCTATACGCCATGCGTGCGCTGATCGGAGGTGGAGTGGTAAAACCACAGAATGCAAACCTGGATTTCCTGGATGGTTTCTATTTCACTCCAATCGCACCACAGCCTGGAAATCCGCCGATACCGCCTTTCCAGGTTCCGGACAGGCTGGTTGGCGACGGTGCCCTGGAGATTTATCCTGAAAATCCATTCCGGACCAATATCCAGTGGGTTACCGACCAGGCGATCCCCATGCTGAATATGTTCGGCATCGAATTCGAGGATCCTCCGCAAGTGGCTAACGACATATTTAACCTGGACCCGTCTCCTGTCAGGATATCGGAGCCGATGTGGTATGGATGGGACGGGAATTCATCAACGATAACAAATCCGGGTGTCTATGATTTCCCGGCTCCTGCCGATATCGATAACCGAGACCGACGATTTCGCGGGGACATTAACTGGCCCTTGACATACGATCCTAACTTTGACTGGGAAATAACCAGGGGCGAGATTCAACAGGCGAGTTTCCCGGAAGGCAATTTCGCCTATATTCCACTCGATCCTGTCCAGACCGACCCGACAGCACCTGATTTCATGAGGTATTGCCGGAACTACTGGATCGTTATCTACGGCAGCGATGACACTGCTCTGCGGAACAGATATTGGGGACCTCCCCCTGGGTACGGCGTCTTACCGGAATTCCCGAGACCCCTCGGTGATGGGGATCCCATTCACAATTTGCCAGAACACCTGACAGCGTACGAATGGGTTGTCAAGCAGGCTCTTGTTGGCGCGATGGATGTTATCGCGACCAAATACGAGGACCAGATCAGGGTCGAGGGAAGCTGATTTTTAAATTGATTAATTCATTTCGTCGGGTCATCCGCGTTTTATAACTGGAGGACCCTGCGGATTATCAGGTAGTAATCGTGATATTAAAACAGGTGGCGGTACGTCGCTTGCAGTACTCCCCAACACACTAATTACATGGGATAAAGCTATGAAACTAAGGCAACAAAAAGGTTTCACCCTGGTAGAGATGCTGGTGGCATTAATGATAGCCGGTATTTTCTTCTCGATATTCGTAGGGGTGGTTCTGGCAACGTTCGAGACATTGAAATCCGGTGATGAGCGTACCGTCGCTCAGCAGAACGCCAGAGTCGCGTTGAATTACATCGCGAACGATATCAGGCACGCCACGGAAATCGCACCGCTGAGACTTGAAGCATACCGTGACTGGGCGACAGGGGGATTCCCAATTGCCAGCGACACCTGGGATCCATTCGATCAACAGTTTGCATGGCCGATTTACCGCCGCAGTGTTGATTCTGACTTTGAGGGATATATCGATCTGGATATTGATGGCGGAACCGGGGACAATAACGAGTACGGTATGTTCAGGGATGAGCGATACCAGACACTATATAACACAACCAATCCAGATCCGTATCCGTATGATGTAAGGGCACTGGCCCCCAACAGGATCAGCCTGCTTTATTACGGGACGACTTATTATCCCAACACGCGTTACTGGCGCGGGTTAGGTCAATTTGTCGATCTCGATGGAACTTCGGACCCGAATCCCACATCTGCAATTACAAGGGTTACTTACGAGCACCAGCTTGTCGAACCCCGGCATCCCGAAGCCTATGAACCGGAATTCAGCGGGTTGGGGAAAAATTTCCAGATGGTTGTTAATCGACAGGACGCGAGCTCGGTCGATGACCTGTCTGATTTCGTAATATCACGATCGTTTGAGGTTAAGGATCCTACCAACCGCTCACCATTTGTTGGGGATACCGCACACCGGGCTCAGGAGGATCCCGGTCTTGGGAGTGTAGACGATCAGATGAGGATCGATAGTGAATATCTCAGGCAGCCGGTTGCCGACCATGTTATCAACCTTCGTTTCCGCTACTGGCATATTAGCGGAGGCCAGATGATCGAAATCAGGTACGATCCCGATGAATCGACCATCGGCGGTGACTCGATCGATTCAGATGACGGGTACTACAGGTATTTTAATATTTACGGCGATGAAATTTATGTCTGGTACAACAAGACCCCGGGTATCAATCAGATGGTGCCGCTGCTGCCAATACCCTGTGAACAGACCGATTGCGACACTGTGCCGTCTAAGTCATTTATGATAAATGGCGGAGTTAATGGCACCGATGAGTACGAACGCGGGCTGTTGTTATTTGAAGGCTGGCGGTTTGTGAATGCAATCAGCATTACGGTGAAAACAACAAATAACCGTACTCTGCAGATCTACAAATCCTCAGTTAATCAGAATATCGCAACGAACCCGAATAACCCGGACTACGGCATGGGATTCATCGATTTCGGTCTCAGTGAAGAATTTGTCGATGCCGAGGACCAAACGCTGAATATCTACGAACCGTTGTACCAGGCTGCCGATAATGTGCGGTTCAGTACGGCGCCGGTCGGAACAATTACCGATGCGTTTGATTTTGTCGAGCCGAACATGAATCCAAATTACAACGCAAGTGCATTCACGACACTTCAGACTTTAGTCCAGTCGCCGACACTTGCCCAGAATTCTGAAGCGGCACTGAATGAACTGCTGTACGGGTTCTGGAATCAGTAAACTTATTTTTCCAAATGATGATTTACAATGGTGAAAACAATCGGGTGAACGCTATGAGAGCAAAAACCACCAGAAAAAATTCAAAGGGCTTCCGGGATGAACGTGGCGTGGTGTTGATCGCCGTGCTGATGTTCATAGCGATGATCCTGCCAATTACTTTGTTAATCCTGGATTCGGTACGGATCGAAAGCCTCCTGCCGGTGAATGAGGCATACATGAAAACTGCCGGGGATGAGGCGGATAAAGGTTTCCAGGATGCGCTGGCCGCGATTATCGCCGACCAGGATCACTGGCTGGTTGATTCATCAAGGGATATTACCGATCCGTTGCAGCAGTATTTTGTGGACACCGATCCGGATTCCCGGTCCGGAAAGCACGAATTCGATTACCTCGCCGAGATGTGGGCGAGACATCCTGACAACGATACATTATTTCTTGTCGAGCGTTCGCTTGAGAATATCCCTCACGTTGAAAATCCTGATGCCGGCGGCGATGAAGACATTCACAGTGTGCCGTGCCGATGGCAGTTAATGGATGTGCCTTTTGGCATGGATGATTTCGGCGAGTACCACGATGACGGTGGAGATTCGCCAAAGCTCCTGTTGCCGTTTGAGTATGTAGGGGAATACCTTGACATTAATGCCGATGTTGCCGACATTCAGTATCCGGCGTTCTACATCGATCCAAGCGAACTCAGCATGCTGAACCTGCAAAATGATGTGCCCGCCAGTTCCCCGGCCAAATTCTCATCTGTCGACCTGGCAGGGCTTGCATGGGCTCTTTCACCGGCGGATCCGAATTTTTACGAAAACCTTAATTCCCTCGACACGATAGTCCAGTTCGCGCCGCGCCCGGCGAGTTATTTCCGGAACACTTCCGGCGATCGAGACGGCGGATTGATCGGCCTCCCGAATGATGAAGGTTCGGTCACTTTTGCTTTTGTGCAGGAAGACAATGACGCGATTGACCGGTTCGTGTACGACTGTTTCTATGATTACAACAATAATACCAACCAGTACCTTGAGTACATGCCGTTGCAGCAGGCGGTTGCCGAATCGACCTGGGCGAACCGGTATTTCGGGTCAACCGGCGCGAGTAATCTTATCACTGCAGCTTTTATAACCTCAAATAAAGAATACAAGCCTACGCCAGGCACGATCACACGTTACCAGCTTGGCGCCGAAGAGGACGACGCAGTACCTGGCTGGCACGAGGCTATCGTTTCCGATGAATCCAACCGCTTCCCAATCAATTACCTTTTAAACATCGTCTACGCGTCGGACAACGTGAATTACAATGGGGGGTCCAACA
>DAOVJF010000276.1 GCA_030673355.1 Planctomycetota bacterium
CACAAAACTGGAACAATCGCTGAGATATTTACTGGGCGGGTGAGACGCCTGCGATACTGCAGCCGGCACCATCTTTTTACCTGCCATAATCTCGAAGCATCCTGATAACGCGTGGCGTCAACCTTAACGCGTGGCGTCAACCTCAACGCGTGGCGTCGACACGCTGAGTGAGACATCTCCAACCCGCGCGCCTGGAAAATCTCGGGGTCGAACGTGCTTGTCGACGTACATCAATGCTGGATATATCCAATCAAAATTTATTTAACGGAATTGGTCTAAATTACCGTAAGCCCAATTGCGTCCCTTTATACTACGTTCAGGGAAATAAAGGTGGTTTCAATGCGATAATAATTGAGCGGAAGACATTAAAGTGCCGAGGTTATGAATGGGTTTAACCGTATTAATTGTAGATGACGAAGAGCTGATCCGGTACGGGCTTAGAGAGTGGCTCCACGAGGAAGGGTTTAACGTTCTGGAGGCACCTGATGGCGCGACCGCACTGGAATTGGCGAATGAACAGCCCGATATCATCCTGCTGGATTTCAAACTTCCGGACATGGACGGCCTTACAGTACTGAAGGAACTGACAAGCCGTCCCGGCAATCCTGTCATAATCATGATGACAGGTTACGCCACCATAGAACTTGCGGTAGACGCAATGCGTAGCGGCGCCTACCATTTCATTACAAAACCCTGGGACCAGGAGGATCTGACCGGTCGGCTTCACGCTGCAAGCGAACTGATTAATCTCAGGATTTCAAACGAGGAACATCGCGCGAACGAAATCGTCAATTTTTCATTCGACTCTATAATCGGCGATTCACCGGTAATGCGCAGGGTTAAAACGCAGGCTCAGAAAGTAGCTCAAACCGATGCAACTGTGCTGATTACCGGTGAAACCGGTACCGGCAAGGAAGTATTCGCGCGTGCGATCCACCTCGCCAGCCCGCGGCAGGGCAACGAATTCATCGCTGTAAACTGCGCCAACATCCCTGAAACCCTCTTGGAGAGCGAATTATTCGGCTATGAGCCGGGGGCGTTTACCGATGCTAAAAAGCGCAAGATCGGTCGGATTGAGCGTGCGGATAAAGGCACCCTATTCCTTGATGAGATCGGTGACATGCCCCTGCACCTCCAGGCCAAGATTCTTCGAGTCCTGGAAAATCGTGAGATTGAACGCCTCGGCGGTGAAAAAACCATCAACGTTGAAGTCCGTGTCATTGCCGCGACTCACCAGGATATTAAAAAGCTTGCCGAAGAGAATAAATTCCGTGAGGACCTTTATTACCGTTTGAATGTGGTTCCGATAGAGATCCCGCCCGTACGCGAACGAGGGGACGATGCGATACAGTTGGCGAAGCATTTCATCCAGGCTCACAACAGGCTCATGAACCGTAATGTCCGGCAGATAGACCCCCAGGCAGCCCTGCTTCTTAAGGCATACAACTGGCCCGGCAATGTCAGGGAAGTCGATAATGTTATCGAACGAATCATGATTCTGGAAGATAAAGAAACCATAGAGGTCAAGCATCTTCCCGAAGAAATCCGTTCCAGCACAGGATCTGTTGTAAGCACAGGAAAAAACGGCGGTTTCCGTCCTATTGCACTCGGGCTGCTCGAAAAGGAACACATTCTGGCCACACTTAAATTTACTAATCAGCATAAAAAGAACGCTGCCGATCTGCTCGGAATCAGCCGAAAAACCCTGAAACGGAAACTGGACTCATGGGCGAAGATGTCCAATTAGGGGACATTCCGGGACTGGAAATCCATTGATATAAAAAATGATTGGTGCATATGTAGATAGTTTGAATTTTATAGGCTTTTCAGACTAATCCTGTTAATTAATTATTGATTCAAGATCAGGGACACCATCTTTTTGCCAATCATAATCTGGAAGCATCCTGACGCGTGGCGTCGGCAAGCTGAGTGAGACATCTCAATCCCGCAAGCTTAAAAATTCTCCGGGTCGAACGTGCTTGCCGACGTAAATTACAAATAACGATACAACGCGTGGCGTCGGCAAGCTGAGTGAGACATCTCCATCCCGCAAGCTTAAAAATTCTCCGGGTCGAACGTGCTTGCCGACGTACATCAATATTAAATATGTCCAATCAATTTTTGTTTAACAGGATTGGTTTAAATTAGAAATTTATGGCCTAAAGGGTTCCCTTCCTCGCATTTTCAAGGCTATCATCCATATCGCACCGCTATTAACCGGCCTGACCGACTTATCCGATTGAATTTCAAATCAAAACCTCTCGGCAATCGCTTTTTATTATGCCTTTATAAAAAACCTGTAACAATGTTAAAATAAGTTAATAAGAATGAATCCTGATCGTGATAATAATAATAAAGATCATTGGGATATCTCCGAGTGGGATCTCTACTCCGAAAGCGGGCCCGATGATTTCGACGAGGTGGTCGACCGGCAAAATATTGATGAACCGGATCTGGAATTAATAGAAAATCCGGATGATGAGATCCGGCCGCGATCGATCTGGGCAAAGCGGGTTATCAGGTTCACCGCTTCCCTTGTTCTCATCGTCTTCATGGTCGCTTTCATTCTCCCGTCGGCAATTAACGCCGTCTGGTCATTTGCCAGCCGTCCCGATGAACCTGATTATTATTCATTGATAGATATTGGCGGACCCGTTTTACGGTTCGATCGCAAGGAGATTCGTTACTCAATCGTGGTGCCTGAAAATTTTCCAGATACTGCACTCGGATCCCTTGAAGCACCGCTGCTCAGGGCTCTTGACAACTGGGATGATTCCCTTGGAGACCGCATTAATTTCGTGCCCGCGCCTGCGACGGGTGCGGACGATCTACTCATTCATTTTGTAACCGAGCTCAGGTCAGCCGGCCTTGCAACCCTGCGCCCTGGTAACCGCTACAGACCTGAAATATACATCCGGCTAAATGTCTCCAGCCAATTTCCACGGAGTTCAATGCTTGAGACAATTGCGTGCCACGAACTCGGCCATGCCCTTGGCATCTGGGGCCATTCGGATTATAAAGGGGATTGCATGTACCCCATCGCCTCAAGAAGAACCCCTTCCGCGAGAGATATCCGTACGATGCGGCTTATCTACGGCCTGGATGGTGATGTCCGATGATAAAAGCCAGGTGGAGAGTAAAAAGAAAAAAATCAGGTGCGCACGGGACGAAGAAACCTCGGGAAGCCAGGCTGACCGGAAATAAAATCCCCGGCCTTCTTGAGGGATTTTTACGATGGGGAGTTATCATAATTATTATTTCTTTGCTGATAACCAATTTTAATACAGGTGTTACCAGTAGATCGGAAGCCGACGGGCTGGCTCAGGAACTAACCATTCTCCAGCGTGAACGCGCCGAACTCCAGTCTGAACTTGACAGGTTTTCAGATCCCGAATGGCGTGAGAGCTACTGGAAATGGCGCACTATGAGACATGAGCCGGGCGAGTACTATATCGATTTTGTCGAGCCGGGAATCATTTAAATAAACAGGTAAATTTGCCAGGCTTTATGTAACTTGTATTCTCATCTATAAAAATTAAGTGCGGTTGCAATTGTCGTTAAGCTGAATTTATATTATAATATTAATAATAACCACCCCGAGTAATCTACTCCCTTCAATATCGGAGGCTAGCTATGAGTTTCAAGGCTATTACATTTTCTCTTGTTACTGTATTGTTTTTTCTCCTGAATGGATGTTCGGGCGGTGCAGAGAACCCCACTAACCCTGATTTACCCGGTTTATCGACGCCACCTGCTTCCAGTACCGGCCAGGATTCAAGCCATCAACTGCTTGGTTACTGGGAAGTCACGATAGATCCTGAAGCCGCTACATGGGAAGCGGTGCCGGTTCGAGTGGCTGGCATACACCTTAACATCCTGAAATTCCTGGAAGAAGCACCTTGCACTAACTGTTTCCAGATCACCTCAATTGAGAAGCTTCCAAATACAGACCTCGATCTTATTATCACTATCACGCACCCGTTCAATTCATCGATGGTCAACCTCACCGTATTTGACATGCGCGGAATCCTTATGTTTTATGGCACCGAGGAGTTTCCTGAATTAGGGATCGCTGTATCCAAATCGAATACGTCAGGTGATTCTGAGCTTTTAAACGCTGATGGCTACACTACCCTTTACAATCCCTTAACCGAAGGCAATGGCGTGTTCGGATACCTCAGGGGCAAGATGACAGGACTCCTCCCGAATCCCACTGCAACCTTAAACGCTTACAAGATTTATTACACCAACGCAAATCGTCTGTATTTTTCAGCCGGCAGCAGCGATGGCGCAAATTACATTCTCAGGATTCCGGATCTCAGCGAATTTACCTTCGGGTACGCCGTTGACTGCAACTGGGATCTTCCAACTGAGCCAATCAATGTTCCCGACAGCTTCCCCGTTACCGCTAACTGCTGGGAAGCTTATCACATTGAAACATCTCTCGATCACGGTCTTGCGACCACGGATAATCATACGGCGATCTTAACAGTCGATGTTTACGACTGGCAGGGAGCAGCTTCTATCGAGTCATTAGACGTCGAAGGCCCGCATTTCTGGACCGGGCTTATCTCCGGGACAAAAGTAACCGGTGGTTCCGGCGATCAAAGGTTTGAAGTGGAGCTCATAAACGAAATCAATTTCGTCACGCCAGGTGATTACCCGATCCTGGTGAGGGTTCTTGACACCACAAGCCA